>JAFGGY010000026.1 GCA_016930365.1 Prolixibacteraceae bacterium
CGAGTTCCCCCGAAAAATCGGGGCAGGCATACGATACCATAAAAACAAACAATTTAATCGTATGAAAGCACTAGTAATATTAATTTTTTTAACCCTATTCAGCAATGTTGTACCAGCACAAACACCCGATAACAGCATTGCAAACCGGCTCGAAATGTTCAAAAATGAGCAACGGATTTTAAAAATCGATTTGCAAACCGACAAAGACATTTATGCTCCCGGTGAAAAAATTTGGTACAAAATATCACTGAATACGGTGTTTGGGGATATGTTGCCTGTAAACCAGGTTCTTATAGTTACTTTAAAAACCGGTCAGGGCGAAGTTATTATCGACCAAAAACTGGTGAATAAATCGAGCAAATTTATACAGGGTAGCCTCACCATTCCTTCTTGGGCACCCAAAGGAAATGCTTACTTGCTGGCATACACCCCCGAAGCTCTCAGCTCTATCAGTCCCGGCCTATCGGCACTCAAACCATTAGTGCTAAACCGCCTCGAACGAAACGATTTTGTAATCGATGCCCACCTCGATAAAAAACTTTACAAGCCGGGCGAAAAAGTTCAGCTTTCGGTACTTCTAAAAGCTCTTAGCAGTTCAGCCCGCAAACAGCGAATATCTATCGCATTGTACGATGGTAGCCAGGAAATACTGGCCGACAAGCAACGTATTGAAACCGGAAAACCCCAAAATTTCAGTTACGATTTGCCCGACGAAATTATGCGTGGGCTGTTTTTTGTAATCGAAACTATTGGCCGGGGTAATTATACAAGCCATATTCGCGTACCCGCAACAAGCGACCAAATACGCATTCACTTTTATCCCGAAGGCGGAAATATTCTGTTAAACCGCCAACAACGAATTGTTTACAGGGCATTCGATCCATACGGAATACCTGTTGAGCTTGAAGGAGATATCTTCGATCAGTCCGGACATCAAACCGGTGTTGCCAAAATACTGAAAAACAACCTGGGACTCATTAGCCTGGTATCAGCAGCACAAAGCACTTATCATCTGAAAATTAATTCAGACTACGGGAAAAATCAACAAATCCCCTTACCTCAACCACAAACCGGTAGCAGCGCCATTCATTTGGTGAAATCGACCGAAGAGCTTATTCTAATCGATGTATTTTCGAATGGCGATAACATAGAAAAAGCTATGGTACTGCTGGCTGCACACCGCGGAAAAATAGTGCTAAATAATTCTTTTGTTGCCGAAGCTCAGAATAATTTCCAGTTTTCGACCAATTCGTTGCCACATGGAATAATAAACTTCATGGTTTATTTGCCACAATCCGGCATTATTTCCGAACGATTGATTTACAATGGACCATCGCTTTCAGATTCGATTATCAACCTGCAACTTTCGGATTCAATTTTTACGCTCAACAGCCATTTCGACCTATCGGTTACTATCGATACTTCGTTTTACAGAGAAAAAAACTTTTGGGTTGATTTGAAAGTGGTTGACCGGCAAAATTGCATCGGAAAAACATGGGACACCAATACCCCAACCTTAAAATACCCACTGATCGATTACCCACCTAACAATGTACTAACGCGTTATATTACCAACATCGAACTTATTGCGAACGAATATCAGTGTTTTTCGTATAAGAATATTTTCAACAACAACTTACAGGCCGATAAAACTTCCGACGGAATTTCGGGAATCGTAAACGATAAAAACGGTCAGCCTGTTGTTAATGCCAACGTTTTGCTGCAACACCCGCAATATTCATCGCCATATGCTGTTAAGACCGATTCTATGGGTCGATTTGTCTTTAAAAGTGTATCGCGTTCGAACGAAATGATTGTAAAAGCTGTTTCCGATAACGGTAAAAAAACCTTTGATGTACAACTTGATGCCGGATTTAACGAAGCCATTGAAGATTGGTATCTGAAAGAGCTGTTTATGCGCAAACCGACATACAATACCGGTACTTATAATTATTACAGTCAAAACCGGGTTTTGCTGGCTAATATTGGTACCGAAACAAAAGACAAAAGACCGCCACAACCTTCGCAGGCAGAAAAAATGCTGAAATCGGGCTTGTCTATTCTCGAAGTGATAAAAATGATTAAACCCTTCGATATAGTGAACAACCAAATTGTTTTTTATGGGTCACAAAACTCAATAAATTTTCAACAAGGAGCTTTAATTGTAATCGACGGACAAAAAACCGGCACCGGTATTGATATATTGAACCAACTGTCGCCAAGTTCTGTAACGTCTATAAATATTAGCACCAATCCCATTGATATTCAACGCTACACGGGGCTAAACAGCGTGGGCATTATCGAAATTAACACTTTTGGAATGCGGGGTTTTGAAAAGGAAGAGAATGCAAGCGAAAATGCCCAGGTTTTTAGCTACGAACTGTTTAACAACAACACATGGCCTTATCAAACCACTTTGTTGTGGTTGCCTAATGCCAACATAAATAACGATGGCACTTTTAAAACCAGGGTGAAAACCAGTGGTATTGTTTCGGACTTTTTAATAGAAGTAACCCTTACTGACGAAATGGGCATAAAACTTCGAAAACAACAGTTGGTAAAAGTTCAACCCAAAAAATAAGCTCTTTTACCCGAGTTTTCCTCTTTTAATCATGTACGATTGCAACACATGCCTAAAATTGTCGTTGATATCGGCTTCTATTACATCGATGTGATACTGAGCACACCGAAGTTTAAGATTTTCGGTGTTTTCTTTCATCACACGGGCATATTCACGTTTTACCTCGTGAGGTTTCAGTTTAATTTGTTCGCCGGTTTCAAGGTCGATAAAACGATGAGGACGATTTGAGTAACTTAATTCAGCTTCGTGTTGTTTATCGCTCACATGAAACAACACCACCTCGTGTTTGTTGTAGCGCAGATGCTGCAAGGCCTGGTAAACCTCGTCGGGGTCGGCCGATTCTATCATGTCGGAAAAAATAACCACCAGCGAGCGCTTGTGAATGTTTTCGGCCACAATATGCAATACTTCAACGGCATTGGTGCCTTTTTTTAAATCAGTTTTATCGGCTTTCAATAAGTTACTGAGCTGGCTGTAAAGCAAATCGAGATGAACCGACGAAAGACGAGCGTCGGCATGGAAATGAACCTTGTCGGAAAAGAGGGTTAAGCCCGAAGCATCGCGTTGCCGCCTAAGCATATACATGATGGCAGCCGTACAATACACCGAAAAAGCCAGCTTATTCATTGGTGTTTTATTTCCTTTTTGATACGGAAACAACATCGACGAAGAAGTATCGATTATAAATTGGCAACGCAGGTTGGTTTCTTCTTCGAATTGTTTAACATACAGGCGTTCGGAGCGTCCGTATAATTTCCAATCGATGTTTCGGGTCGATTCGCCTTCGTTGTACTGGCGATGTTCCGAAAATTCGACCGAAAAACCATGAAAAGGGCTTCGATGCAAGCCGGTTATGAAACCTTCAACTACCTCTTTGGCAATTAAATCCAGGTTATCAAAATCCTGAAATTCTTCTAAATTATGTAAGTTGGTAATGTATTCCATTGGTTCAAAAATAATATTTTATTATGGGCTAATAGATTGTTTTTTTAGAAATTACTCCGTATCGTCGATTTCGCCAAACCACACAATAGCATAACCATTGCCTATAGCAGTGCCAATTGCTTTCCAGCCGGGGTTTGCCCATTCGTTTTTACTTAAAATTACATTGTTGTGTGCCGAAGAATTTTTCCAAAGCTCCAAAGCCTCGCGGGGTGTAATTCCACTGCTGCGGTAAGCTGCAATTTCGTATCCATAACCCGGGTACGAGGTCAGCTCGGCCGGTTTATTCCACATACATTGTGCTTCAGCATGATCGGTAGAATAGCAGCAGGCAGACCAGTTGCCATTCTCAGACCAACTGTGTAGATTGCAGTCTTCGCTAAGATTGTAATAGTTTATCAGGTCGGCTAAGTGCGTTTCGGCAACAAAATCGAGCGAAACAGAGCGGGATATCTGTTCCATCCCGTTCTGAACCCGGTATTGGTTAATTAATTCGTATAAAGTTTCACCCTGGGCTTGGGGCTCAGATTCTTCATCTTTGCAACTAAAAGATATCAATATAATTAGAATGTAGAAACAAACTTTTTTCATCATCTTCATATTTATGAATTAGATTCCGGGAATACTGATTCCGGTTATTTTTCGGTATAAATCAAGCGCATAAACATCGGTCATGCCCGATACAAAATCGACTACCGATTGAATTTTCGAATATTTGTCGTCCGATTCGGACAGAAATTGTTCGGGGAAAAGGGTCATTAGTTTTTTATTGTACTTGCTATTGGTTAACACCGCGTTGATAAAATGGTCGGTAAGCGTGCTTATAACTTTGTAGCCGGCCAGTTCAATTTCTAAAACCGATGAGTCGGAATAAATTCGCTTTACCGACACCTTTACAATCTGTTTCATGGCAGTAGCCGATGTTTCGGGTATTTGATCGATAAGCGAGCCCGAAAAACTACCATCCATTATGGCGCTGTAGTTGTTGAGAAAAACCTGCACACAATCGAAAATTAGTTTATTGATAACCCCTGCACGTAAATAGGCAATCTGCTCGTTGGGGTCGGTAACCTCTTGAAAAGTTTTTTGAATGTTTACGTGCGTAGCTGCATCCTTTTCGGGATGATAAAAGTTGAGGTACAGCGCTTTCGTTTCGTTGTACGAAAGAATTTTTAGCTTATGTGCATCTTCAACATCCATAATTTGGTAACAAATATCGTCGGCGGCCTCAACAAGATAAACCAATGGGTGGCGAGAAAATTTTATGCCTACGGTATCGTTAGATACCAGCCCCAGTTCGTGGGCAATATGTTTAAAAGTTTCTTTTTCGCTTTGAAAAAAACCGAACTTTGGTTTGGAGGCCAAAACCGATTCCCATGGATATTTTACAATCGATGCGAGCATGGTGTAGGTTAGAGCAAAACCGCCTGTGCGTCGTCCTCGAAACTGGTGGCTAAGTACCCTAAATGCATTTGCATTTCCATCGAAATAAATTAAATCGCGCCACTGAGCATCGCTGAGCCCGTTTTTAAGACTTTGACCATTGCCGGTTTCGAAATAAGCTTTAATGGCATCTTCGCCCGAGTGGCCAAAAGGTGGGTTGCCCATATCGTGAGCCAGGCAAGCGGCTGCTACCACCGAGCCTATTTCGCTAAGCAGTGGGTGGCTTTCGCCTTTCTTTTCGAGCTCCATACTAATAATGTTGCCCAGCGATCGACCTACGCTAGCTACTTCGAGGCTGTGAGTTAAGCGGTTATGTACAAAAATACTTCCCGGAAGGGGAAAAACCTGTGTTTTATTCTGCAACCTGCGAAACGGCGACGAAAATATCAGCCGGTCGTAATCGCGCTGAAACTGTGTTCGTGCATCGGGGGTAAGTTTTCCTGAAGTAGGCTTACCCAAACGCTTAATCGATAAAAGTTGATTCCAGTTCATGCTCGTCGGTATTATTACTACACAAAGGTAGCAATAAGTTGAAGAGTTAATGAACAGTTGATAGACAGAAGGTGATTATTGCTCCATCAATTATCGCTTACACAGCGCACATTACGGAGGTGATTATTATCGCTTGTAAACTGAAGAATCGTATTGGTATAGCTGTTAAACCATACACAGGTACCTTCTTCATTTTCGTCGTATAACCATAAATAACCGTAATCATCCATTCCTTCAAGGGTTTGGCTGTTGAAATAATAGCCACCCAAGGACATGTTAAAATCACCCGATGTAAGCAGGCTATATGCTTCGGTTGTGCTGCCCTGTGCGTTTAGTAAAGTATTCCAATCGGTTTTGTTTGGTAGTCGCCAACCTTCGGGACAAGCATTTTGAGCCATTTCGTATGTGTAGTATCGACCATATTTACTGCAATCGGTATCGAAACATTTGCTGCCATCCATTTCGAAAACCAGGTTGCTGCCCATCCAGGTTTGATTTCCAATAGTAAGCAGCGGGTATTCGTATCCGTCGCGCGGGTCGGTAAATGTATCGGAATCGGGTATGCCAAAAGTTGCAACATTGCCAATTGCCTGTGCCACATCGTTATCGATCACCGGGTTGCCGTAGTAGTCGATAAAACCTTTATGGTTGCCGGCCTGGAACATCACGATACCATCGCCCGAGCGGAATAGTTTATCGAAAACCGGTGCGATAATTTCGCGCCCGCTGCGCTCAATGACTCCAAATTTTCCATGCCGCTTAACCATGGCTATGTTGCTCTCAAAATCTTCGGCAAAATCGTATTTCAATAATACGATTTCTTTGCCATCCTGATTAACAAAACCATATTTTCCGTTGTTGAATACCTTATAAAATCCATGGTTGTCAATGTCCCAAACATAGTTATACTTCAAATCGACCACTTCGTCGCCATCCGTATTTACGAGTGCCCACTGGCTGTTTTGCCTGGTTAAAACCAGTTCGTTAAAAAACTCGCCGGCCATATCGTATTTAACAGGCACTACTTCGTTTCCTTTTTTATCGACAAACCCAAAACGCTGGTTTTGCATCACTTTTGCTCTATTATCGGCAAAATCGCGGGCAAAATCGTACTTTAAGTCAATTACAATTTTACCCTTTTTATTGATGTACCCATATTTACCATCGAGGCAGGCCATGGCCAGGCCTTCGGAAAAGTTTCCAACCCGATCGAACTTTTCGGGCGGAATTACTTCTTTGCCCTTTAAGTTGATAAAACCCCATAGCCCGTTTTGGCACACCATGCAAAGCCCTTCGGAAAAGCTTCCGGCTTGTTCGTATTTAACTGGCGCAATAACTTCTTTGCCATCGTAATTAATGTATCCCCACTTTCCATTGGTTTTTACTGCTGCCAGTCCTTCTGAAAAAGCGTAAGTATCGTCGTATTTTGCTTCAAGAATAATGCTTTTGTTCTGATCTTTAAAGCCCCATTTTTCACCATCGGAATATGGAATCAATGTAAATTCGCCTCCGTGGCGGTTACAAGCGATTGCAAGCAAAAGGATTATCAGAAAAGTATAAATATGTTTCATGAGCTTAAAGTTTAGTATGATACGTATTTGTAGTTTATCATTGGGCATGCCTTATTTTATTTGTGAAAATTAAAACGAATTCCAAATGAAAGTGCCGAAAGCTGGGTTTCGTTCATTTTGTAAACATCGTTTTCGAAAAAGGTGGTAATGTTATGTCTGTAATTCAGAAACAACGAAGTGTGGGTGGTAAAAGCCCACTCGATATCGAGCCCCGGTGCATAAAATATGTATCGCCCGGCCATGGTGTCTTCTCCGTCGGCCCAAAGCACTTCGGTGCCCACCGAAATAAACGGATTTATACGCAAAGGCACAGTGCCCAGCTGGCGTGAATAGCCAAGGTTGAAATACGGGAAAAGATAGGTTTTGTTTTGCCCTGGATAGGCAATAGCCGTAAAACCGGTTTTCCAGCGCTTCGACAGGTAGAACTCGCCCGAAAGCGAAAACCCGTAAAATATTTCGCTGGGCACCGGGCTTTCGATACCGAAATAGGTTAATGTTGATTCTCCTGGTGATTGAAGCAAGAATGTTTGTACACCACCCAGCGATAACGAGAAGGCCGGTTTTACAAACTTGAAGCCCGATGTCATTGCTTCGCGTGCTACATCTACGGTATCTGTTTTTTTCACATAGTCCTCGGCCATTTGCTTCTCCATTTTTTCTTCGAGCGAAGCAATTTTTTCTTCCAGAATGTTGATGGTATCTCGTAGTTCGTTAACGGTTTGCTGCTGATCGAAATCGCGCTCGGTGTTGTTGAGTGACATATTGCGAATCTGATCCTGCAACTGGGTTACCTGGTACTTCAAATCATCGACATACTGCATGGTTTCCGATAAACCGGCATCGAGATTATGAAGTGCCACCTGTGTTGAATCGGGTTCTTTTTGCTTACTTTGTTTAATGGCCGGAGGGTTTTGTATGTCGAGTATCCACGAATCGGGAAACTGTGCTCTAAAATTATTCCTGACTTCGCGCGCTTCGAAAACCGAGCTGTAACGATTTATATAAACCCGATACCGGTTAATTTCGGGCGAATAAACATAACCGGCATTTACGAAACCCGAGGCCCGGTAGCGTTCGGCCACATTAAGTGCCGGAGCCTCAGCACTGTGAGAGGCTACAATAAGGTGATAACGCTGTGCATTGCTTGCCAGCGAAATCCCACCAAATAACAGTACGCTTAAAAGGATTTTTAGTAGATGGTTCATAGTATAAGTTGAAGTTTGAAACGTTTATCTTATATAACAAACCCATAAATTTAAACTAATTATTTTAAAATCGAAACTTGAAAAAATAAAAACTCATGGACTATATACTTATTTCGTCGCCATTGCAGGGTTTTACCGATTTTCGTTTCCGAAATACGTTTCATGCTGTAATGGGTGGAATCGACACGTATTATGCCCCGTATATTCGTTTGGATGGTAAAAAGGAAATGAAAAAACAAACTCAGCGCGACCTTCAGCCTGTTAACAATCAAACGCCAAAACTTATTCCACAGGTGCTTACCAACAATGCCAGCGATTTTATTTGGGTCGCTCAACAAATGCAACAACTTGGCTACTCCGAACTAAACTGGAACCTGGGTTGTCCGTACCCCATGGTTAGCAAGCGAGGTATGGGAGCCGGTTTGTTAAATAACCCGGCACAAATCGACCGGGTTTTACAGCAGGTTTTTGCCGAATCGGATACTAAGATATCGGTTAAAATGCGGCTTGGACTCGAAAGCAAGTTCGAAATATTCGAGGTGCTTCCTGTTCTCAACAAATACCCGTTGCAAAACATTACCATTCATCCGCGTATTGGCAAACAGCTTTACAAGGGCGAAGTCGATTTAGCTATCTTCGAAAAATGCATCGGCCTTACGCCACACACAATATGTTACAATGGCGACATTAACTCGGTTGATACCTTCAGAGAACATGCCAACCGTTTTCCAGGCATTAAACACTGGCTTATTGGGCGTGGTTTAATTGCCGATCCCTTTTTGCCACAAATGATCAAAAACAACACGCTGCAATACCCTGAAAATAAGCTGGAACAATTCAGAAAATTTCACGACATTTTATTTAGCGAGTACGAACAGGCGCTATCGGGATCCGGTCATTTATTGCATAAAATGAGTGCTCTATGGGAATATTTTGCCCGCTTGTTTCCCAACACACCTAAGGCTTTCAAAATGATAAAAAAAGCTAATAACATAAAGGCATACAACGAAGCAGTTGGCGCAATTATGGCAAACAAATAAACCCATTTTTGGAATTAATCATTGCTTTTATTAAATATTGAATTGACGAATGACCAACTTTTTATATTAGTTTTGTGCTATTAACCCGGGTAAAAAATGAAGAAGTTTCTGTTTCAATTTTTAAAAACCTATAAAATTCCGGTCGGGATTATTTTATTCTTCCTGATTTGGATGATGTTTTTCGACGAGTACAACTGGATGCGCATTCGTAAAGAAGCCAATAAGCTTGAAGCACTCAAAGAAGAACGCACCTATCTTAAAACAAAAATTGAAGCCGACCGGGAGCAATTACATACCCTCCAAAGCGATTCGGAAGCCCTTGAGCGTTTTGCCCGCGAAGAATATTTATTGAAAAAAGAGAACGAAGACGTTTATGTAATTATTGAGGAATGAGAACACGACTCCCCTTTTTACTTGTTGCAACCCTGCTTTCTTTTGCGCATCTGCTTCCGGCTTCCGATAGCATCAAATCGCCACTTTTTTATAGTATTAATTATCGTTATGGGCAAAATAAACCCCATCGTCCCATTGTCGAAAACCTGGTTTATCCCTACCATTCGGTAGATGTTAAAATGGGCTGGCAAACCCAGGGCAACAAAGCATGGCATACCGCATACCGCAATCCGTCGTTCGGAATTGGCTTCAACTATGCCACATTCAATACCAAAACATTGGGAAGCCCGGCTTCACTCTATTTTTTCACACATTTCCCGCAGTATAACGCAAACTGGGGGCGTATGGATTTGAATGTCGATTTTGGATTTTCGTACGGAATACACCCTTACAACAAGGAAACCAATCCGGGAAATTTTTCAACCGGCTCAAAAACCAATGCTTTTTTTGGCTTATACCTCGAACAATCGTTTAACATTGGCCGTCATTACGATGTGTTTTTAGCCGGCGGATTTACCCACTATTCAAACGGCGCGCTCAACTGGCCTAACTTAGGTCTTAATATTCCTTCGGTAAAAGTGGGAATGCGTTACCAGCCAAAGGCAAGCAAGGTATATCGTACAAAACCCGAATTTGAACGAAAGTTTACTTTTTCTACGTATATTGGCGGGGGCAGCATGTTTACCTTTTCCAGCGATACCATAACGTATCGATCGGTACTAATTCAACCCTCGTTAAATTATCGTGTTGGCTACAAACACCGTGTTGGAATAGGCTATGAATTTGCGTACAACGAAGGCTATCGTTTACACTGGAACAGCATAAGGAAAAATGCCTCGGGAAAAGAACTCTTGTTTCACTCCGTTTTCGCATCGCACGAGTTTTTAATCGAGCGCTTTACCATTCTCACCCAGCTGGCCATTTACCTCGGCAATCATCCTGTTGACGATAAAAATTACTACGAGCGCATTGGCTTTGCTTACTACGTAACTCCCTGGATGAGAGCCGCATTAAATTTAAAAGCTCATTACATCAAAGCCGAATATGTTGAATTGGGCCTCATTTTCGATATTGGGCTATAATGCCTGACGGCAAACGTTTGATTTCTTTCATTATTTTTATATATTGTAGGATGTTTTACTGTAAACGTTTGTAAATCGCTAAAGGCATGAAGATTAACTCCGACCTGTTTAAGATAAAATCGAACAACGTGGCACCACAAAAAGGTCGCATCTTAATAGCCGAACCCTTTTTGCCCGGTAGTTACTTTAACCGCTCAATCATTTTTTTGGTTGAGCATAATGCACAAGGTTCGGTTGGTTTTATTTTGAATAAAAAGGTCGATTTCGATATTGAACGCTTTTCAGAAGAATTTCCAAAATACAAAGGCGATATTTTCTTAGGTGGCCCCGTAAACATCGAATCGCTTTACTACATACACAGTTTAGGCAATGCAATACCCAACAGCATTCACATTAACGATAACCTATACTGGGGTGGTAATGTTGATGTACTTAAACAAATGGTTGACCAGGAAGTAGCCAACGAAAAGAACGTCCGTTTCTTTCTAGGTTATTCAGGTTGGGACAAAGGCCAGCTAAGCGATGAACTCACAGACGATTCGTGGCTGGTATCCGACATTTCGCCCTCGATGGTACTGGCTCCCACGCCCCAGCTATGGAAACACATGGTGCGCAAACAGGGCGGAAAATACATTCTGTGGGAAAACTTTCCGGAAAACCCCGGCATGAACTAACCCGGAAGCAATTGCGAAATAAAATGACTTAAAAGCGACGGTTTCAGGATTATTGGAAACAACAGGCCAAAAATGGCTCCACTTAAGTGCGCATCGTGCCCAATGTTGTCGGTATTCTTTTTATCCATATAGAAACTATAAGCCAGGTAAAGGCCTCCAAAAACAATTCCGGGTATAGGAATCACCCCGAAAAACCACAATTTATTCCATGGGTCGAAAAATATGGTAGCAAACACAACAGCCATAACTACTCCCGATGCACCTATAGCCGAATATCCCGGTTGTTTGCGATGCTTATACACCGAAAACAAACCGCTAAACACAAGCGCTGCAAGATAAAACAACACAAACAATACGCTGGAGCTCAGCGAGAAGAAAACAGAGAAATAGGTTTCGCAAAGCCGCCCAAACATGTACAAAACATACATATTAACCAGCAAATGTGCCCAGTCGGCATGTACCAACCCGTGCGTAAGAATACGGTAATACTCTTTTTGCTCGATAACCCCGTACGACCGCAAACTCAAGCGGCTTATAACCTGTTGATGGTAAAAAGCATATACCGACACTCCAATGGTAATAAGAACAATAATCAACGACATATCAATGTAGTATTTTATAAATCATTTCGCGCTGCAAATCGGCCTGCGACGACGACACGTTTCCAATTCCTTTCGACTTCATGTCGTATTCGCGTAAAATGGAAATAACCTGTACCACTTTAGGCGTTGGATAATTGCGCGAAGCCAGCTGGTATTCGCTGAAGAAAAAAGGATGAATACCCAACATTTTCACCAGGCTATCCTTCGATTTATCTTTTGCGAGCTGCATTTTAAGCAAACGGCTAAAGTACATAAAAAGGGTGGCAATGGTTTTTTGAATAGGATTTTGATTCGGGTTAGCTCCAAAATAGTTAATAATCCGGTTTGCTTTTAGCACTTCGCGCTTCCCCAGTGCATTTTGAAGCTCAAAAACGTTGAAATCTTTGCTTATGCCAATATTTTTTTCGATATCCACCGGGGTAATGGTCGAGCCGGCTGGCAACAATATCATCAGCTTATCGAGTTCGTTGGCTACTTTGCTTATTTCGGTACCCAGGTAATCGGCCAGCATAGCCACCGCTTGTGGCTGCACCAGGTAATTTTTCGATTTACAATAATTCTGAATCCAGGGCGAAAGCTGGTTATCGTATATTTTTTTCGACTCGTAAACCACCCCTTTTTTCGACACTTCTTTGAGGAATTTCTTACGCTTATCAATCGATTTGTATTTGTAGCAAATAACCAGTATGGTTGTAGAAAGCGGGTTGCTGACGTAGGATAGCAGGTCGTCTTCGAGGTTCTTCATATTTTGAGCCTCTTTTAAAATAACCACCTGCTGGGCAGCCATCATCGGGAAACGTTTGGCTACTGTAAGAACCGTGTCGGCTGTAGCATCTTTACCGTATAAAATGGTTTGATTAAAGCTCCGTTCGCCCTCGTCGAGAACATTTTGAGCAATGTAATCGCTTATTTTATCGATAAAATAGGGCTCGTCGCCCATAAGTACATATACCGGATGATAAATTTTCTTTTTAAGGTTTTCGAGTATTTGATTGTAATCCATATGCGAATATATTCATTTTTGGCTGTCAAAATTTCAGATGCTTAACCGAACGACCATTATCGCGAATAATTTTCATGGCTTTAATTCCAATGTCGAGATGGTCGGTTACAAAACTTCGCGTAACAAATTCGTCGCTTTCCTCGGTTTTTACGCCGCTCGAAATCATGGGTTGGTCGGAAACCAGCAACAAAGCTCCCGAAGGAATTTTATTGGCAAATCCGGCTACAAAAATGGTAGCTGTTTCCATATCGATTCCCATGGCGCGCGTACTACGCAAATATTCTTTAAACTTATCGTCGTGTTCCCATACGCGTTTGTTGGTGGTAAATACAACCCCCGTGTAATAATCGCGCTCAAAATCGCGTATCGAAGTTGAAACGGCTCGTTGCAGGTTAAATGCCGGCAATGCGGGTATCTCGGGCGGCAGATAATCGTTCGAGGTACCGTCGTGCCTGATGGCTGCAATGGGTAGAATTAAATCGCCCAGCTTATTGATGGCTTTTAACCCCCCGCACTTGCCCAAAAAAAGAACAGCCTCGGGATGAACAGCACTAAGCAAATCCATAACCGTAGCCGCGTTGGGGCTTCCCATCCCAAAATTGATGATGGTAATATTCTCGGCCGTTGCATTGGGCATGTTGCGCTCGTCGCCCACAACCGGCACATTAAATTTTTCGGCAAACATTTCGACATAATTCTGAAAATTGGTAAGTAAAATATACTTGCCAAACGCATCGACGCTGAGCCCGGTATAGCGGGGCAACCAGTTTTGTACAATTTCTTCCTTCGATTTCATAGTGCCTCCAATAATTGCTGTAAGCACAAAAATACAAATAATACCACATGCCCCTTCGTTTTAAATCATTAGTTTTGAAGCAAAATTGTTTCGCATCATGTCGCTTACCTTACCTACATTAAATTTTCCACCTGCCCGGCTGAGCATCAAAGCAATAAATGGCAAACAGTGTATTTTCGACACCTCGCGAAAAAAATATGTTGTGCTTACGCCCGAAGAATGGGTGCGGCAGAATTGTGTTGCCTACCTGCGCGACCACAAAGGTTTTCCGGGCAGTTTACTGGCTGTTGAAAAGGGAATAAAAGTGAATACGCGCGAATTTAGGTACGACATTGTTGCGTATAACCGAAAAACAGAGCCCGTGTTATTGGTCGAATGCAAAGCCCCCGAAGTGAAAATCGACCAAAAAGCATTCGACCAGATTGCGGTTTACAACATCAGACTCAAAGTGCCTTACCTGCTGGTAAGCAATGGCATAAATCACTATTGTTGCAGAGTTGATTTCGAAAGCGGCGTTTACTCATTTTTGACTGAAGTTCCGAACTATGCCGATATAACATCTTAGTTCGTTACATTTTTGTTAGTTGCCATAATTTAGCGAAAGCTTTGGTTAAAACACACCTTGTACGTATTTCGCAAAATATTCCAGCTGGTGTCGGTATTATCCGTAAAAAACGTAATTGTTGGGCGCTTTTTATCAAAAAAACATCAATTTTCACTAATATTACACGCTAATCAGCAACGATTCAATAAAATCTACAAAATATTTTGTTTTTATGCCAAAAAGAGATGATATCAAAAAAGTACTGATAATCGGCTCGGGCCCCATTGTGATTGGGCAGGCCTGCGAATTCGATTATTCAGGAACCCAGGCCTGCAAGGCATTACGCTCGCTGGGGTACGAAATTGTACTTGTAAATTCGAACCCTGCTACCATTATGACCGACCCCGAAATGGCCGATCATACCTACATTGAACCGCTTAACGAATACGCGGTAACCGAAATTATTAAAAAAGAACGCCCCGATGCGTTGCTGCCCAACCTGGGCGGACAAACCGCATTAAATCTGTCGCTAACACTGGCCAACAAGGGAATACTCGACCAATACAACGTTAAAGTGATTGGTGTTAACCTCCAAGCCATCGAGAAAGGCGAAGACCGCACCGAATTTAAAAACTCGATGACGCGTCTGGGTATCGAAATGCCTAAAAGCAAAGCGGTTAACACGGTTGAAGATGCCGAAACCATAGCAGCCGAGTTGGGCTACCCGGTAGTTATCCGTCCGGCTTATACCATGGGTGGAACTGGTGGCGGACTGGTTTATAACCTCGAAGAGCTGCGGGTAGTTGCTGCACGGGGTATTGCGGCCAGTATGGTTAATCAAATTTTAGTTGAAGAATCGGTACTTGGCTGGGAAGAACTGGAATTGGAAGTAGTTCGCGATTCCAATAATAAAATGATTACCGTTTGTTTTATCGAAAACGTTGATGCAATTGGCGTTCATACCGGCGACTCGTATTGTACTGCACCCATGCTTACCATCTCCGAAGAGACTCAAAAACGGCTGCAAGACTTATCGTACCGCATTGTTGAAGATATTGGCGTTATAGGTGGCACCAACGTACAATGGGCTCACGACCCCCAAACCGGGCGGGCTGTTGTTATTGAAATTAACCCACGCACCTCGCGCTCGTCGGCACTGGCCTCGAAAGCAACCGGCTTTCCAATTGCCTATGTTTCGGCTTTGCTGGCCGGCGGTCTTACGCTCGACGAAATGCCCTACTGGCGAGAAGGAACGCTCGATAAATATACACCCTGGGGCGACTATGTTGTGGTAAAATTTGCCAAATGGGCTTTTGAAAAATTTGAAGGCCTTGAAGACAAATTAGGCACCCAAATGAAAGCTGTTGGCGAGGTTATGAGCATTGGAAAAAACTACAAAGAAGCCATGCAGAAAGCCATTCGTTCGCTCGAAACAGGCCGTTACGGACTTGGCTTTGCTAAAGATTTCAACCGCAAAAGCCTCGACGAATTGCTTTCGATGCTGAATGATGCCACCAGCGAACGCCAGTTTATTTTATACGAAGCGATACGCAAAGGAGCCAGCATTGACCAACTTCATCAAAAAACCTACATAAAGGCTTGGTTTTTAGAGCAAATGAAGGAATTGGTTGAACTGGAAGAAGAAATACTGAAATACAAAGGGGCAAAATTGCCCGACCAATTGCTGAAACAAGCTAAAGAAGATGGTTTTGCTGATAAATACCTGGCAAAAATACTATCGCTTACCGAAGATTCTATTCGTGCGCAACGCGAAGCCCTGGGTGTAAGCGAAGCCTGGGAACCTGTACCGGTAAGTGGTGTTGAAGATGCTGCTTACTACTATTCAACCTACAACGCTACCGATAAGGTTGAAGTTGACGACCGCAAAAAAATTATGGTGCTGGGTGGTGGGCCAAACCGTATCGGGCAGGGTATCGAATTTGACTACTGCTGCGTGCATGCCGCTTTTTCGATACGCGATGCCGGGCTCGAATCGATAATGGTAAACTGCAACCCCGAAACCGTTTCAACCGATTTCGACACTTCCGATAAACTGTACTTCGAACCGCTTACGGTAGAAGATGTTTTGAGCATTTATCAAAAAGAAAAACCATACGGGGTTATCTGCCAGTTTGGAGGGCAAACTCCGTTGAATATTGCAGCCGAACTTAAGAAAAACGGCGTGAATATTATTGGTACAAGCCCCGAAACCATCGATTTGGCCGAAGATCGCGACCAGTTTCGAAAAATTATGGAGAAACTGGGCATACTACAACCCGAATCGGGTATGGCCAGCACCGAAGTCGAAGCACTCGAAATTGCTGCCCGCATCGGCTATCCGCTTATGGTACGCCCGTCGTACGTGCTGGGTGGTCGCGGAATGATGATTGTGCTCGACGAACCAATGCTAAAACAATACGTCGCTGCTGCCGTTGATGTTTCGCCCGACCGCCCCTTGCTGATTGACAAATTTTTAGAAGATGCTATAGAAGCCGAGGCCGATGCCATAGCCGATGGAGTTGATGCCTTTGTGCCAGCCGTAATGCAACACATTGAATATGCCGGAATCCATTCGGGCGACTCGGCCTGTGTTATTCCACCGGTTATTATCAGCGACGAGCAAATCAAAACCATCGAAGAATATACCCGCCGCATAGCCATCGAAATGAAGGTAGTGGGGTTGATGAATATTCAGTATGCTATTTACGAGGGTACGGTTTACATTTTGGAAGCCAATCCTAGAGCTTCGCGTACGGTTCCTCTGGTTTCGAAAGTATGCAACATTCCAATGGCTAAACTGGCTACGCAGATTATGCTTGGCAAAAAGCTGTCGGATTTCAAACTTGAGAAGAAGGAAATACCCCATTTTGGTGTAAAAGAAGCGGTATTCCCATTCAATATGTTTCCCGATGTTGACCCGGTGCTGGGCCCCGAGATGCGCTCAACCGGCGAAGTGCTGGGCATGGCCGACACGTTTGGAATGGCTTTTTTCAAATCGCAGGAAGCAACCAAAACAGCCCTTCCAATTAAAGGAAATGTGCTGATAACCATAGCCGACCGTGATAAGGATAAAATTAACGACACGGCCAAGGCTTTCCACAATATGGGATTCAACATACTGGCTACAGGAGGTACGGCAACATATCTCGAAAGTTTAGGCATACCTGCTACTACGATTAAGAAAGTACACGAGGGGCGACCCAATATTGTGGATGCCATTAAAAATGGCAACGTCGATTTGGTAATCAACACTCCTGCCGGTAAGCAAAGTGAATTTGACGATTCGTATATCCGCAAAAATGCCATCAAATACGGCATTGAATATATTACCACTACCGCAGCAGCCAAAGCTGCCACTATGGGTATTAAAGAGCGGCTAAACGGAAATTATAAGGTAAAATCGTTGCAGGAATATCATGCCGATATAAAATAACACCAGATTGATAGATTTATAATATGAGATAATAGATAAAATTACTGACAATTAATTTGTTACAAACAAAGTCTACTATCTCAAGTTTAACATCGAACCTACTATGAAAAAAAATGCTGTTGAAATTTCAACAGCATTTTTTTTTGTAACGCAGTTATCGAAGTCTTTTTGCAAAGAATAGATAAATCACAACAAGATGCATCGAAATGAGCATCATGCTGATTTTCGAATTCAAAAAAAGTATTAAACAGGTTCTTTTATTACTTAAAAATCCTTAGTTTGTAGTTTTTTATACGATTATTTAAGGCAGTATGAATACAGATAAAAAGCTTTTGTACGAACATATTCAGGCTATACGCGAAAACCTTATTAATATTGCGTTGATTGTTGGGGCTATAGCTGCTTTTCCACTCTTAGTGTCGTCGTTGATACGCTTTCATTTTCAAGACTTTTCGTATTTTTGGTTGTCGCATGCAATTATATATTTGATTTTTTTATCCGTAGTTTTTATTCGCAAACGGGTTAGCTATACTATCCGAACAGGGGTAATGATATTTGGCATGTTTGTTTTGGCAATTATCGACTTTTTTGAAAGTGGTTTTTCAAGTCCTGGTTTTATCTGGCTTATGTCATCGTCAATTATGACGGCCATTTTCTTCGATTTAAGGCGAACAGCTATCATGCTTACAATTTCGGTAATAGTTATCGCACTAATTTTTTTGTTACGCACAAGCTCTATTTTTCAGCATGATATTGATTCGACTCCTCTTACAGTCGTAATTATCAGCACGCTAATTGTAGTTTTAATTGTATTCATAATTTCGTTTTCATTAAAATATATACATAAACACTTAATCCAAACTATCGAGACATTAATAACCCAAAAAGAAGATCTTAATCAAATAACCTTAAAACTCAAAGAAGAAATAGAAGCAAGAGAAAAATATGAAATACAGGTAGTTAACAGCGAACGTAATTTCAGAAATATCTTTATACAAAGTACCGAAGCCATTGTTATTGCCGATCTTAAAGGAGAAATAATCGACTATAATAAAGCATTTGCAAAACTGGCGGACATTAAACAAGCAAATCATTCAGCAGATGATAAAACGGCAACTCTTTCGGCTGTTTTTAAATCTAATTTCAGAAAATGCTGGAACAAAACGGATTCGAAAGATAATCGATTCAATATTAGTTTTAGGAATAACGACATTTACTGCTATTACGAGTGTACGCGAAGTATGATCAATTATAATAACGAAAATGCAATTATGTTTTTAATTCGCGATAATACCGAAAAAATAAATTTTGAAAAAAACAGCTATTTAATGGCTATAAATGCCCAAGAAAAAGAACGTTCGCGTTTTTCAAAAGAATTGCACGACGGGCTTGGCCCGCTGTTATCGACCTTGAAGATTTACCTCGAAATGTACTATTCCAACCCCGAAGATCCGGAAATAAAAAAACGGATAAACAATACCCTTACCGAATCAATTACAACCGTAAAAGAAATATCGAACAACTTAAGCCCGTACATACTGGAAAACCTCGGATTTATTAAGGCCATCGAATCGTTTATTGAGAAACTTCGGTATTCAAAAAAAATAGACATAAAATTCAGCTCCAACATTAGTGAGCGATTTAAAACGGAAATTGAAATTGCCTTTTTCCGCATCATCACAGAGCTGATTAATAATACATTAAAACACTCAAAAGCAACAACTATTACTATTACGCTGACTCGTGAAAATGAAAGTCTATTACTTAGCTACACCGATAACGGAGAAGGTTTCGATTATGACGAGACACTAAAATCGGGCAAAGGAATCGGGCTTTTTAACCTTAAAAGCCGAATTCATAAATTAGGAGGCGATGTGGAAATAGTTACTTCGCCGGGCAATGGTTTTAAAATGAATGCTTATATTGTTATTTATTAATTTGAATCGAAATAATGAATTCAATAGCTGTTTTTATTGTTGACGACCACAAACTTTTTCGCGAAGGAATCAAATTTGCTCTAAGCAAAAAAGAAGGTTTTGAGGTAATAGAAGAAGCATCCAATGGTTCAGAATTTATCGAAAAAATACCCTTTGTTGATCCCGATGTCGTTCTAATGGATATTGATATGCCCATTATGAACGGATTCGAAGCTACTAAACTTGCTCTTCAGCAAAAGCCTCATCTCAAAATTCTTGTGCTTTCGATGCATGCCGATCAGGGGCATTACCTTAAAATGATTGAATTAGGGGTAAAAGGGTTTATCCTTAAAGATTCGGGAGCAGATGTACTTACAAATGCCATCTCCGAGGTATCGAAAGGAAATAACTTCTTCTCGCAAGAATTGTTAATGAACATCATACTTAAAAAACACGACAATCCTACAGGCGCAGCATTATCCGAAAAACTTAAAATATCGACTCGCGAATATCATGTGCTTGAGTTGCTTTGCCAGGCCAACACAAACCAACAAATTGCCGATAAATTATTCATCAGTTCCAAAACCGTTGAAGGGCATAAAACACAGTTGATGCTCAAAACCGGAACACAAAATTCGGTTGCCCTTGTTTTATTCGCAATAAAGAACCAATTAATCAACCTATAACTTTCTACACTTCTTCGTTTTAAAATTAAACTAAGGGTATTCCCTTGTTCCAAAACAGGTAATTGCCCTGGAGAAAATCACTCAAATTCCCTTGCGACATAACATTTTGTGATGCCTACATTTGCAACGGTTTAATTAGGTATGGAAAACAGGAAATACAAAATCATTATTATCGACGACAACCAGGCTTATATCGATGCCATTAAGTTTTTGTTCTCAAAACGAAACGACATCGAGGTAATTGGAGAAGCCAACGATGGTGTTCAGTTTTTGAAACTTATCGAGACTGTAACACCCGATTTGGTTTTGATGGATATTATTTTACCTGGAATTGACGGGATAAAACTTGCAAAAATGGCGGGTGAATTTGGGCATGATCTTAAGTTTTTAGGGCTTACCATGAGCGACAACCCGTTAGTACACACACAAATGTATCAAAACGGTTTCGTAGCCGGAATTTTAAAAAGCCATTTTTTTGAGGATTTTGACATTACATTAAGGATGATCGAGAATAATGAAACGTATTTCCCTGTTTTGAATTAATTATTTAAAAAGAGAAAAAGATGAATCCAGTAATTAAAGGACTCATAATGAGTCTTGGAATCGGCATTCCGTTTGCCATTATTTTGTTAAGAATATTATTTAAAAAGGGTATTTTGTTCTCAATCGGGTCTCTTTGGGCTATAAACATTTTTGCAATTGTTATCAGCACAAAATTAACCGATGCTTTTCCCGATGCATATCCCAACATCGCCTCACTTGCATTTGGTTTGTTTTTTTCAGGTATTTTAATATACATTGTATCGCGCATGATAAACAAACCGCTACAACAATCGCTTAAAAATGTAGAAGACCTATCGAATGGAGAACTTAATATCAAGGTTGATGAAAATGTATTCAACCGAAAAGATGAATTAGGCATCTTGGCTCAATCGCTCGACAAATTATCCAGAAGGCTAATCGATGTAATCGGGAGTATTATTAACACTTCAATGCTGATGAACGTGGCCAGCACACAACTTCGCTCAACTTCAGATAACCTTTCATCAGGTGCCAACAGCGAAGCCGTTTCAATTGAAGAAATTTCATCATCAATGGAAGAAATGACCGAAACGATAAACAACAACAGTAACAACTCTGAACGTACAAGAGGAATTGCTTTCAAAGCCAATAAATCGGTTATCGAAGGAAACGAAGCGGCACAGAAAGCCATCGAAATGTTGAATGTGATAACGCAGAAAATAAAAATTATCGATGACATATCGTTTCAAACCAATATTTTGTCATTAAATGCGGCTGTTGAAGCTGCACGTGCCGGTGAACACGGAAAGGGTTTTGCCGTGGTTGCCAACGAAGTACGTAACCTTGCTGAACGTAGCAAAATGGCAGCCAGCGAAATTGGAGAAATTTCTAAATCGGCTTCCATAATTGCCGAGCAGGCAAGTCAAAAAATGAATGACAGCATACCATTAATGGAACAAACAACCGATTTAATTTCGTCCATCAGCGGTGCAAGCAACGAGCAAAATATCAGTGCCAAACAAATAGCACAAGCTGTATTCGAAATAAACAACAACATACAATCAAACGCTTCTACTGCCGAAGAAATGTCGGCAAGTTCCGAAGAATTGGAAAAATATGCCGAGGATCTTACAAATAGCGTTAAGTTTTTCAATATTAACTCCGAAGCGGACCTGGAGAATAGCAACGAATAATCAAATGTATTCTTTAGTACTCTTCGGCCAGGTTTGTCTTATTTGTCAGGGTAAACAGACTTTTCGATGCCAATATGACGCATAAATGGAATTGGCAAAATATTTGTAATTTCGTGCCGCATATTAAAAAAGCGATAGATATGGCAGAGAAAAATAAGAAAAACCCTACAGAAGAAGAACTTAAGGAGAAGAATGCCGAAGCTGCCAACAGTGCTTCGGAAGCTGAAGATAAGGCTGAAGCTGAAAAAAATGAAAAAAAAGGCGCTGATGAAGTCAAAACCGATATCAAAACCAAAAAATCGAAGTTTGGTAAAAAACCAAAAGAAAACGATAAAATTAAAGAGCTGGAAGATGTAATTGCCCAAAAAAACGACCAGTTTTTAAGGCTTCAGGCCGAGTTCGATAATTACCGGAAACGCACGCTTAAAGAAAAAATGGAATTGACCAAAACTGCTGGCGAAAGCTTATTAGTAAACATATTGCCGCTGATGGACGATTTTGAGCGTGCCCTTCAGTCGATGAACGAAACCGATAAAGAGAACCCCATAAAGCAGGGTCTCGATTTAATTTACAAACGTTTTAGCGACTTTTTAAAGCAAAATGGGGTAAACGAAATTAAAGCCAGGGGCGAAGTTTTCGACACCGATTTACACGAAGCGATTACAAAAATACCCGCTCCCGAAGAGGATTTGAAAGGTAAAATTGTTGATGTAATCCAAAAAGGATACACACTTAACGAGAAAGTCATTCGCTATGCCAAAGTTGTTATAGGAGAATAAAACCGGAGGAAAAATAATGAGCAAACGCGATTACTACGAAGTACTGGAAGTAAACAAAAATGCAAGTGCCGAAGAAATTAAAAAAGCCTACCGGAAAAAGGCTCTTCGATACCATCCCGACAAAAATCCCGACGATAAGGAAGCCGAAGAGAAATTTAAAGAAGCTGCCGAGGCTTACGAGGTTTTAAGCAACCCCGAAAAGAAACAACGCTACGACCAGTATGGTCATGCCGGCGTAGGTGGAGCATCGGGCTTTAGTGGTCAAAATATGAACATGGACGACATCTTCTCGATGTTTGGCGATATTTTTGGCGGTCATTTTGGCGGTGGCGGTTTTAGCGGATTTAGTGGGTTTGGCGGTGGTGGTGGCCGTTCGCGTGGGCAACGGGTTTCGCGCGGACAAAACCTAAGGGTAAAAGTTAAACTTACCCTAAAAGAAATTGCCAACGGTGCCGAAAAGAAAATTAAAGTAAAGAAATACGTTAAATGCAACAGCTGTGATGGCTCCGGAGCACAGGACGGCTCGTATTCAACATGCTCGACCTGCCATGGAACCGGACAGGTAACCCGCGTTTCGAATACGTTCCTGGGGCAAATGCAAACCACTTCGGCCTGTCCAACTTGTGGCGGCGAAGGTCGCATTATTACCAACAAATGTACAACGTGTTACGGCGAAGGTATTGTTAAAGGCGAGGAGGTTATCACCATTAACATTCCAGCCGGTGTTGGCGAAGGTATGCAGCTTTCGATGAGCGGAAAAGGAAACGCTGCACGCCGGGGAGGCATTAACGGCGACCTGATTATTCTTATTCAGGAAGAAGAACACCCGGAACTAATCCGCGACGGTAACGACCTTATTTACAATTTTTTTCTTGGCTTGCCCGAATTAACACTGGGTACTACAGCCGAAATACCTACGGTTGACAGTAAGGTGAAAGTGAAAATTGAAGCCGGAACTCAGCCCGAAAAGATTTTACGCTTACGCGGCAAAGGTATTCCCGATGTAAACGGTTACGGACGCGGCGATTTACTGGTTCGTATTCATGCCTGGGTGCCGAACAAGCTCAATGCTGAAGAGAAAAAGTTGCTCGAAAAATTAACGACCCAACCGAATTTTCAGGAATTTCCGAATAAGAATTCGGCCACCAAAGAATTTTTTCGTAAAATGAAAGGAATGTTTGAGTAGGTCTCTATTTCTTGCATTGAAACACTATTATAATAAATTGCTTTAAACTTTTTTATATTGAACTTCTGAGGGCTTAGCTTCAAACCGCCATTCTTTTCTTTTAAAGTGACTGATGTTGGTTTGATTTAATGAAATTAATGGAAAAAGAATCAAAATGCACCTTCAACGCGCCAAATGGCCTGAAAACTTTTGTCAGTCGGGTCGTGATTTAGGCCGTGAGAAGGGATTTGTGCATAAGGAAAGGTGTTTGAGCGAGTACGAATGAAATCAACATTAAATGCATAGTTGTAAGTTTGCGAGTGAGTTCCTTTCCAGGGTAAGGAATAAATCGCGGGCACCTGTCAACAAAAGTTTTTGAGCCTTGACTTTTTTGTTTCATTTTTGTGTCAAGACAAAAATGAAAACCCGTCTGGTAAGACATTATGGTGGTGTCTTGAGAATATACTGGAAACAGGAAACAAGTTTATCTATAAATTAACGACCCAACCGAATTTTCAGGAATTCCCGAATAAGAATTCGGCCACCAAAAAATTCTTTCGTAAAATGAAAGGGATGTTTGAGTAAGCATCGAGGCTTTTCTAATTTTCGGAAAACATCTCGCGTGCCTTTACAATTTGTTCGTTGGTGCCCAGCACATAAACAACGTCGTTGGCACACAACATGGTATTTGCCCCGGGATGCTCAATCAGTTCCTTTCCATGTTTAATCGATAATATGGTAACCCCTGTTCGGTTTCGCAAGCGCGAATCGTTCAGGGCTATTTTATTTACTTCCGATTTTTCATCAACCGTAATTACAGCTACTTCAAGATGTTCGAGCTCGTCGAAAAGAGAGGGTTTATTTCGTACATCTTTATCGCGGAAAATTCCGTAGTAATTTTCGCGTATATCGTTGGTGACTTTTCGTATTTCGCCCTGGGTGTAAAGGCGGTGTGTTAAAATACGGGTAAACAAATCAATGGCTATTTCAAGTTTTTCGGGAACAACCTGGTCTGCACCCAACTCGTACAATTTTTCGATATCTTCGGTTTGTTTGGCACGAATTACAATGTAGGCATTGGCATTCATGTGCCTTACTTTTTCTAAAATAGCCATCGCCGGAATTATATCGCCTACCGAAATAACCACTACGTCGCAGCTATCAACATGTGCCTTTCCCAAAATAGGTTCATTTACGGCATCGCCATAAATTATCGTTTCGCCGTTTTGCTGTCTTTCGCGCACAATCGACGGATCGAAAACAATGGCAGCATAAGGCAAATGTATATGTTTGGCCATTACCGAAAGTTTAAGTGCCGAGGTGTCCTTGCCGATAATAACCAAGTGATTGCTAAGCTCGGGCACCGCAATTTCGGGAAGCGGGAAAAGCCCTTTCCGAAGCACCTCGGGTATAAATTTATAGTGAAGCAGAAAATCGGCAAAACGTGGAGCGCCTTGTATAATAAAGGGTGAAAGCGCCATGGTAATAACCGCTACAGCCAAAAACAACTGGTAGTAGAATTCGGGAATTATGTCGTTTTTCAACCCCAGTTTTGCTATAATAAACGAGAACTCACCAACCTGGCTTAAAGCAAGCCCAACCATAAGCGTACCTTTAAAGGTATGCCCCAGCACAAAACCGGTTCCGCCGGCAATAAGCGTTTTAAGCCCGATAATCAGCAACACACTTATCAGCACCAGTTTGTAATTATCAAGTACAAAATGCAGGTCGAGCATCATTCCTATCGAAACAAAAAAGAAACTGGTAAACGTATCTTTAAACGTTACCAGGTTACCAAATGCATTATGGCTGTATTCCGAATCGGAAATCATAAGCCCGGCAAGGAAAGCTCCAAAAGCAAGCGACATACCAAGCGCCGACGTTCCCCAGGCAACCCCCAGGCAGATAACCAGGATACTCATCATAAAAAGCTCCTGGTTGCGGGTCATGGCTATAACGTGCAACAGCCAAGGGAAAAGCCATTTGTTACCCACATAAACAAAAAGAACAATCAGAATAGCTTTTAAAAGCAAGCCCAGTACTTCGCGTTGAATGTCCATGGCATCGCCGCCTAACATATTGGTGAACAACAGCAAAGGCACCAGCATCAAGTCCTGGAAAATAAGAATTCCCACCACCGTACGGCCATAGTTTGAAGTTATCTCGGAACGTTCCTGTAATATTTTAAGCACCAGTGCCGAGCTGCTTAAGGCCGAAATAAGGCCGATAAATATACCCGACATGGTGTTGATGTGATAAAATCGTGAAGCCACAAAAAACACCGCAGCAGTAAGCGAAACCTGCAGTAAACCACCCAGAAATACCACCCGGCGTATGCGCATCAGGTGTTTTAACGAAAATTCCATTCCAATGGAAAACAGTAACAAAATAATGCCTATTTCGGCCAGTAATTCAATTTGATGTTGCGACCCAACCAGCTTAAGCAAGTGCGGACCGGCCACAATTCCGGTAAGAAGATACCCTAAAATAGTGGGCATTTTTAGCTTGGTAAATACCAGGTTTACCAATGTTGATAAGGCAAAAATTACAACAATGTCTTTTAATATTGAAATTTCCATAAAATGATTCTACTGTTTCAGATAACGATAAACGGTTGATTTTCCCACATCGAGCCGGCGTGCGGCTTCGCGAACATTCTGGTATTTATCGACAAAAAAACGAATGATGTCTTCGTTGTATTCTTGCAAGGTTTTTTCCGATGATAAAAGGTTTTGTTTCATATTAAGCGACGAAATGTTTAAATGTTCCGGTTCGATTTGCTTTTCGTCCGACAGCACACAGGCCAGTTCTATCAATGCTTTGAGTTCGCGAACATTTCCGGGGAAAGAATAATCGCACAACTTGTTAATGGCTTCATCGGCAAGTATTTTGTGTGGCATTTTGTTTTCGTCGCAAAACTCGTTTATGAAATGCTTGGCCAGAATAATAACATCGCTGCCCCGTTCGCGCAAAGGAGGCAATTCGATGGTTAAACCCAGCAAGCGGTAATATAAGTCCTCTCTGAACTGTCCATTTTCGACTTGTTCTTTCAAGTTTCGGTGGGTAGCAATAATGATGCGTAGGTCGAATTTTACCGGTTTGTGGCTTCCCAGCCGGGTTACTTCGCGCTCTTGCAAAACACGAAGCAATTTGGCCTGTACATTAAGACTCATTTCGGCAATTTCGTCGAGAAATAAGGTGCCACCGCTGGCCATTTCAATTTTCCCTGTACGGCTGGTTTCTGCTCCGGTAAATGCTCCCTTTTCGTAACCAAAAAGTTCACTCTCGATTAAGGTTTCGGGAATTGATGAGATATTTACAGGCACAAAAGGTTTGTTTTTTCGCTCTGAATTATAGTGAATGCCCTTGGCAACTAACTCCTTACCGGTGCCGGTTTCGCCACTAACCGAAACATTAATGTTGGTGCGCACAGCTTTGTCCATCAGGTCGAAAACCCGTTCAATGGCCTTGCTATTTCCTTTTATGAGTTTTTTAAATTCGTATTTATCGGCAATGGCTTCACGAAGCGTCTTATTTTCTTCCTGGAGCTCTACTTTTTCAATGATTTTCTCGATAGCTATGTTAATTTTTTCGCGGGTATCGGTGCCTTTCACAATATAATCGTAGGCGCCAATCTTAAGCAAATCAACCGCAGTATCGATGTCTTTTTGACCCGAAACGATGATTACCTGAGGCGGCGAAGGCCGTTTCATAATTTGCTGTAATATTTGTTTCCCGTTCATGTCGGGAAGGGTATAGTCGAGCGAAATAATATCGGGATTTTCGTCGAGGCGGCGTACACATTCGCGCCCCGAATGTATCGATACCACTTCGTAGCGTGGGTTCGTTGCCAGCGATTTATGTAATATTTTTAGAAATAGTGCTTCGTCGTCAACAACAAATATTTTGTATTTCTTGGTATTCATAGGGTCGATTTTTGGTGTTCGAGAATGTAAAAAAGGTACAACAAATTAATACGAAAATTCCCAAAAAAGTTCGATTTGTCCCAATATGAAACAATTTTTTTTAGTGCAAAATATCTTATTGCTGATAATCAGATGGTTAAAATTTTGGCACACGCCTTGTTAAAAGGGTAATTGTAATTTTTATTTAGGGTTTAGTTTTAGATTAGGATTAGGTTGAAGTTAGGAAGATCAGTGTTGATTGAGAGATTTGAAGGGAAGGGAGAAACTTGAAGAAACTCATACTGATCGGTGTAAGGGGTTGCCTGGGGAGGCAACCCCTTTTTGCTTTATCGTATTTTACAGTAATTCGTTAATCTTTTAAATCGTTGACAATGAGTTATTTGTGTTTTGCTAATATAGTCATCTAAGTTCGTGACATTCAATTTATTACAGACAAAGTCTCATATCTCATGTCTGAAATCTATCGTACTATCTGATTTTATTGTCGTTCGCGAAACAAGTGAATAAATCCTGTAAGGGTATCTTCAACCATACGACCTTTGTCGTCATCTTTATCAATTTCACGGCCTTCGTATTTAATAATGTAGTAATAAACGCCCGGCGAAGCAACACGTCCATTTCCAACCCGGCCATCCCACACGGCATGTTCCATGGTAAAATCGCTTGAGGTAATGTTGCTGTAACTCCACGAATGTACTTTACCTCCCCAGCGGTTATAAATAACTACACTAAGGCTTTTAAGCGAGCGCGAGCCTATTACAAAATTGTCGTTAATTCCATCGCCATTGGGAGTAAAGAAATTTGGTACCTCAACCAGCGATTCCTCTACTTTGATAAAAGTACCTGGGTAAAGTGTATCGTAGCAATTGCCGGTAGTTGTATTTTCTTTTACTGCAACCAACCTTACCATATATTCACCCGATTGTTTATATTGGTGTGTCGGAGAATCATCGAAAAGCACAAAGTCGATGCTGTCAACCGGTTGGCCATCGGCATTTTCAATTTCTCGCGAAATCATATAGGTGTCTTTATAAAAAAACCAATATACCGAATCGTAATTAATGGAACTGTTGGTAAAGTTTACGTCCAGTACAGCTTCGCCTTCCATGGGGTCGGCAGAGAAATCGGCTTTTGGGACTTTCGACACATAATCAACAAAGCCTTCGACTACGCAGCCAAATTCGTCTTCGATTACCAACTCGTAACGCAAGGGGGT
Source organism: Prolixibacteraceae bacterium (assembly GCA_016930365.1). GTDB lineage: Bacteria > Bacteroidota > Bacteroidia > Bacteroidales > Prolixibacteraceae > Roseimarinus. Next base: position 29,205 of record JAFGGY010000026.1, read on the forward strand.
GTCCGATGCAGTAGGCGGATAAATTTCGGGACTGATATACCGGCGCACCAATTCGCCTTTGTGATACCATTCCACCAGGGGCTCGTAGTTGGCATTTCGCACCGGAATAATTCCCTGGTTTGGGCTGTTTACTTCGAGCGGGGCGTATTCGTATGCTGCTTCAATTTTGAACGATTCGCAAGTCGATGTGGAATCGGGTATTTCGGTTTTGGTAATTTCAATCCAGTTATTCAGTACCCAGGCCTCAATGGGTTCAAAGGTCATATTTTCGGTATTGATGCTTACACGGTACAATCCGTCGCTGAGGTTATTAATTTCGGAAGTCAGGCTGTCGTATGTGTTCACCGCCCCATCAAACGGAACGAAAGTTTGTGCCGTTTCGTCGTATTTTTCCCAATCGAAACCGGCTTTGTCGCCATTGGGCGAGATAACCTGCAGGCTGCCGTTGGCCTCGTAGCGACTCGATGCACAAAACAAGTGAAAATCTTCGCCATATCGGTTAAAGGTTGAATCGGCTCCGGGGGCTGTCAATTGTGCTTTAAGCGTAAAACTACCGGTAAGCGCTGTCAGAAAAAATACCACCAAAAGAATTCTGTTCATGCGTAAATTTTTAAGTATTTAATGTTGAACAAGGTTACAAATTTAAAATTTTAAAGCAGAATAGCATTTTTATTCTATATACATCTGCTATTTTTGAACCATATTTTTAGTGCCTGAATTGCAAGGGCTCTTAACATAACAACCAATTTAGCAACAATATGGATTATCCTTATCTCGAAGGCCTCAATAAAGAACAACGTAGTGCAGTTGAAAATAGTATGGGTCCCAGCCTTGTAATTGCCGGAGCCGGTTCGGGCAAAACGCGGGTACTGACTTACCGCATTGCCCACCTTATGCGGCAGGGTAATCCACCTTCGTCGATTTTGGCGCTTACCTTTACCAATAAAGCAGCCCGCGAAATGAAGGAACGTATTGCTTCGGTGGTTGGCAACAGCATGGCCCGCCACTTATGGATGGGTACTTTTCATTCCATTTTTGCCCGTATTTTAAGGGTCGAAGCAGAACTGCTGGGCTACCCCAAATCTTTTACCATTTACGACACTTCCGACTCGAAAAGCCTGATTAAAAGCATTATAAAAGATAAAAAACTAAGCGACAAAGATTACAAACCCAATACCGTACTGGGGCGGATATCGAATGCCAAAAACAGCCTCATTACGGCACAAAATTACGTCAAAAACAGCGAGATTCTCGACTACGACCGAAGCATACAAATGCCGCGTATATACGAAATTTACAAAGAATACACCCGCCGTTGCAAAGTAACCGGTGCCATGGATTTCGACGACCTGCTGATGAACACCAACCTGCTTTTTCACTCGTATCCCGAGGTGCTTCAGAAATACCAGGATAAGTTTCGCTTTGTGCTGGTTGACGAGTACCAGGATACCAACTTTTCGCAATATCTGATTGTGAAAAAGCTGGCGGCTCAACATAGAAATATTTGTGTGGTTGGCGACGATGCTCAAAGTATATATTCGTTTAGAGGTGCACGAATCGAGAATATTCTGAACTTCAGAAACGATTACCCGGGCTATAAAACCTTCAAACTTGAACAAAATTACCGCTCGACAAAAACCATTGTTAATGCGGCAAACAGCATTATAAAACAAAACAAACGCCAGCTTAAAAAAGAAGTTTTCTCGGAAAACGAAACCGGCGATAAAATAAAAATTATCCAGGCATTAACCGATAACGAAGAAGGCTTGCTGGTGGTACAAGAAATTAACCAGCATCGGCTGGCTCAGCACCACCAGTTTTCGGATTATGCCATTTTGTACCGCACCAACGCGCAGTCGCGTATTTTCGAAGAACAGCTGCGTAAGCAAAACCTGCCGTATAAAATTTATGGGGGCACTTCGTTTTACGATCGCAAAGAGATTAAAGACCTACTCGGCTACCTGCGCATTACCGTTAACAGCAAGGACAACGAAGCCCTAAAGCGTGTAATCAACTATCCGGCACGGGGCATTGGGCAAACCACCCTTACAAAACTCGAACAAAAAGCCAACGAACAAAGCGTAAGCATTTGGGAGATTATTACCAACCCGGCACAGTATCCGGTTGATATTAACAAAGGTACTTTTACCAAAATCGGAAAATTCGTAAGCCTGATTAACGAGTTTAAAACCCAGCTGCCCGACAGCTCGGCCTATGAATTAGCCCTTGCCATTGCACGTCAATCGGGACTTATTGACGATTTGTACAAAGAAAAAACCTCCGAAAGTCTGAGCAGGTTCGAAAACGTGCAGGAATTGCTTAATGCCGTGCAGGATTTCACCATTAATGCCCAGGAAGAAGGCCAGCCCCATAAACTCGAAAATTACCTCGAAGAAGTTGCCCTCATTACCGATTTAGATACCGAAAAAGAAGAAGATCGAAATAAAATTACCCTCATGACCGTACATTCGGCCAAGGGGCTCGAATTTAAAAATGTTTTTATTGTGGGGCTCGAAGAGAAAATATTTCCCTCGTCGTTTTCGGGGGTGCTTACACCCGACAGCCTCGAAGAAGAGCGGCGTTTATTTTATGTGGCCATAACCCGGGCTATGAAAAATGCGTGGATCTCGTTTGCCAGGCAGCGTTACCGCTACGGGCAGCTAATGTTTGGCGAACCCAGCCGCTTTATTAGCGAACTCGACGAAACCTACGTAAGCATGCCCGACAACCTGAACATGCCTTCATTTCTAAATCAGGAATCAGAAAACATTGCCCGCGAACGAAGAATGCCCACAGAAAGGCGACCGTCGGTTTTTAATCTTCCACCGCGCCGCACCATTCAAACATCAAGTACACCACAATTATCGAATCGGCTAAGCAGACTGAAGCAGGCGCAGGGGCGCCCCTCGTTTGAGGCCGACGACCCCTCGCTGGTGAAACTGGGCGTTACAGTTGAACATCAGCGATTTGGACGTGGAAAAGTGATTGACATGGAAGGCGAAGGAGCCAATGCAAAAGCAATTGTTTTGTTCTCGAATGCCGGACGAAAACAATTATTGCTTAAATTTGCACGGCTCAAAGTAGTTGAGTAGCAAAAAATAAGCTTTTTTTTTATCTTTATGATTGTTTTATAAATTTGCACTGCTTCGTTGATGGGATTGCACCGCTGCTTATCTTCAAAAGCATATAGTATTACATTCTACACTTAAAAATACATTGATGGATTATAATTCGAACAGAGAAAAACTGCTGATGCCGGAATACGGGCGGAATATTCAGAATATGGTAAATCATACCTGTACCATCGAAGATCGTGCCGAGCGCCAAAAAGCGGCTCAAACGATTATCGATGTGATGGGAAATCTATATCCATATTTACGCGATATCGACGATTTTAAACATAAACTATGGGATCACCTGGCCATTATGTCCGATTTTAAACTTGATATCGACTATCCGTACGATCCGCCATCGCCGGCTATGCTTACCGAAAAGCCTAAGAAACTTCCGTATAAAACAGGCAATTTTAAATACCGGCATTACGGTGCTATTGTACACGAAATGATTAAAAAAACCATTGAGTATGAAGATGGCCCCGAAAAAGAATCGCTGATACAAATGCTGGCCGACCACATGAAAAAATGCTACCTAAACTGGAACAAAGAGCATGTGGACGACGAAAAAGTAATGGCCGATTTTAACGAGCTGGCAAAGGGTCGTCTCGATGTACCGGACGACTTTCAGCTTAAAGAAACAAAAGACCTGATTTACAAAAAGAAACGCCCGCAAAATCAAGGCGGAAAACGACAACAAAAGAAACGTCAATAATTTTTTTTACGCGTTAAAAAAGATTTCCTTACCATGTCAACATTTATTATCGAAGGCGGAAATACCCTAAAGGGCGAACTCAAACCACAAGGGGCAAAAAACGAAGCGCTACAGGTTATTTGTGCCACCCTGTTAACCCCCGAAAAGGTAACGATTAAAAATATTCCCGAAATTCGTGATGTGTTGCATCTTATCGAACTACTTGAGGTAATTGGGGTGAAGACTGAAAAACTGGGAAAGGGCATCTATACTTTTTGTGCCTGCAATGTTGACCCGACCATCTTAAAAAGCAAAAAATACAAAAAATTGGCTTCGAGCCTCAGGGGGTCGGTAATGATTTTGGGACCTATGTTGTCGCGATTTGGATACGGTTATGCACCCCAGCCCGGTGGCGATAAAATTGGCCGCCGCAGGCTCGATACCCACTTTTTGGGTTTCGAAAAACTGGGTGCCAAATTTATTTACGATGCTTCAGAAAATATATACGAAATATCGGGGCATGGTTTAACCGGCTGCTATATGCTGCTCGACGAGGCTTCGGTAACGGGTACTGCCAATATAATAATGGCCGCTGTTATGGCTAAAGGCACTACCACCATATACAACGCCGCTTGCGAACCCTATGTACAGCAGCTGTGTAAAATGCTGGTAAAAATGGGAGCAAACATTAGCGGCATTGGCTCAAACCTGCTTACCATCGAAGGAGTAAGCGAACTGAATGCCTGCTGCCATGTTATTGCACCCGATATGATTGAAGTAGGTAGTTTTATTGGACTGGCTGCCATGACCAAATCCGAAATTACCATAAAAGATGTTCATTACGACGAGCTGGGCATTATTCCCGCACAGTTTAAAAGGTTAGGAATTAACATTGTACGCAAAGGCGACGATATCTTTATTCCGAGGCACGAACATTACCAAATCGAAAATTTTATCGACGGCTCTATCATGACTATAGCCGATGCTCCCTGGCCCGGGCTTACCCCCGACTTGCTGAGTGTTTTCCTGGTCGTAGCCACCCAGGCACGTGGTAGTGTTCTTATTCATCAAAAAATGTTCGAAAGTCGCTTGTTCTTTGTTGATAAGCTTATTGATATGGGGGCCCAGATTATTCTTTGTGATCCGCACCGGGCAACGGTTATCGGGCTTAATCACGAACATCAGCTGCGCGGAACCACCATGGTTTCGCCCGACATCAGGGCAGGGGTTGCTTTACTTATTGCCGCCCTTTCGGCAAAAGGTGTAAGCACCATATACAACATCGAGCAAATCGACCGCGGTTACGAAAATATTAGCGCCCGGCTTTCGGCTGTTGGTGCCAAAATTCAACGCATCGATTAACAGCTGATACAATTTCTATAATACATCAACATGGCTAACCCAAAAATCAAAAAGGAGCAAAAAGCACTCAAACAGCTTCAACAGCTAAAGCGTAAAGAATTACTTTCTGAACTTTTGCCCCTGGGTAAATCCTTTGCATTATGGATTGTTCTGGTAATAATCGTAGCCTGGGATTACACAAACAAGCAATGGTTTTCGATGCTGTTTGTCGATTTCACCACCTACCTGTCGTATGGCCTGTCGAAAATGATGTTTATCCCTGCAAAGGTATTGGGTAGCGGTACTGGCATGGTTACCACCATTGAAGTAAGCTACCGATCCATTGTAATTGGCGGCTATCCTATGATTATCGAACTGGAATGTTCGGCTTATCATGCTTACCTGGCTATGATTGCCCTGGTAGCATTTTCAAAATGGACGAATAAACAGAAGATTACGGCTGGTAGTATCCTTTTTGTTACTCTTGCAATTATTAACAGCCTGCGAATTGTAATGCTGGGTATAATTGGACGCAAAATGCCCCAGGTTTTCGACTTTATGCACGATTATTTATGGAATATTTTACTGGTTGTTATCATTTGGGGCTTGTGGGAAATTGTAAACAAGCGTATTGCCCGAATTAACAATAAAAAAGTGCTTGCAAGCAAACCTTAAATCATACATAGTGAAAAAATATATTCGAAATATCGTTTTTCTGGTAGCCGGAATCATCTTTTATATTTTATGGAATATCGGTGGGCAAGCCGTTTACGGACGGATAGTGGCTTTTGGTGTTGATAAATTTACAAGTGGCATTTCAAAAATCGAATCGGTTGAAATGAAGCATTACGAAGAAGAGAACAAAACCATTTTATATTTTACGTATCCTGATCGCCGAAACAACATTTCGCTCGAGTATTGTTTGCCCATTGTGCTATTACTGGCCTGGCATCTGGCTCTTTTTTTCGATAAAAGGCTAAGCACTAAAAAAGCGCTTCGATATTTTGGCATCAATTTCAGTATCATATATTTGCTTCAAATTCTTTTTCCCTTATTGCTTTTTAACATCAGCCAGTCGAAGGTAAAATCAATGGGATTATTTATTGGCTTACAGATTTTTGGTTTTTTGGTTTTCTTTTTAATCATAAAGGATTCTTTATTGTTAAAATTCAACACGCCCGAAAAATCAGTAAACAATCAGGTAGCTGAAACGGTTACTAAGCAAAACAAATTGAAAAAATAATATGAAACGAGCATGAACTTTTTTAATCAAAAGTTTGCCAAAGGCAATGATTAACCCCGATAGACATCGGGGCATGTGAGAGCGAAGCGGTTCCATACGTTCTTAAATTTAGAATTAAACTATGGAACTAATTATAAATTTTAAACGTATGAAACGAGCATGTAAAATATTCACATCCAAGTTGATGATAATTTTCTTCATGCGAGTTCCATACGAC
>JAFGGY010000211.1 GCA_016930365.1 Prolixibacteraceae bacterium
CGACGATCAATCCTATTTGCGGATAAAAACCTATATCCGCAATAATCCTGCAAACTGGGATGATGATAAATTTCATGCATCCTGAAAATTTGAAAGGTTCTCGTTTATAACTGCCTGTCCCAGCCTGTCTCTGCCTGTCCCGAGAATCGGGAAGAATCGGGAAGAATCGGGAAGAATCGGAAATATTCATGCAACAAGCCAGCACTGAATTTATCATAAGTTCCTATTTTAAAAATCAAAAATATCATCCTTTAAAATGAAAACACTATTGATTATGCAACTAAATATAGTTACTTTTGCGTATGTCTAAGAAAGAAAAACTTATCATTAGATTTTTAACCATGCCATCTGATTTTCATTATGATGAAGTGGTTAAACTCTTGGGGTACTTTGATTTTAATGAAGTGAAGAAAGGAAAGACTTCCGGCTCCAGAGTAAAGTTTATGAATAAAGAGAATGTTCCGATAATGTTACACAAGCCGCATCCATCAGGAATTATGAAGCATTATCAGTTGAAACAAATTAAGGAGGTATTGGGATTATGAAACGAGCCTTTGCTTTTGAATATTTTTTGAAGGCGAGTTCCATCGAATGCTATAAAAACATAAAATTTTAATGAGATGAAAAACTTAGAATACAAAGGCTACACAGGAAGTATTGAGTACAGTAAAGAAGATGATTTGTTGTACGGTAAAGTGCTTGGATTAAAAGGCCTGATTTCTTACGAAGGAACAACAGGTAAAGAACTTGAGGAAGATTTTAAAGAAGCAATCAATGCTTATTTGGATGATTGTAAAAATGAAGGTATTAAACCGGAAAAGCCGTTTAAGGGAAGCTTTAATGTTCGGGTTTCTCCTGCACTTCATCAAAAAGCAGCTTTGCTTGCAATGAAGTATAAAACATCATTAAATAATTTTGTCGCCGAATCGATAAGGGAAAGGGTGATAAAAGAAACCGGGGCAGGAATTTAAACCACACCGCTAACTCCTCGCTGCCGCACGATTGTATCGTGTGGTTTACCCTTGCTCTTCGGGATATATCGTAAGTTCGCAGCGGCTGGTGCGGATATGCTATCCACGGCGGCTGGTGGCGATTTAGCTCCGCTGATTTTCAATTACCTAAGGGTGAACTTCGATTGCAATCCGCGCCTAACAGGCTGGGGATTTTCAATCCCGTTATTCAATATTTTCCTTATTTTTAAAGCATGGGAATCAGGAATAAAACCTGCCTGCAGGTAGGCAGGTATCGCAGGGATATGATATATTACTGCACGTTAATCCCGTGCACTCGGGATTGAATGAATCGATATTTTACCCGCCCGATATATCGTCCTTCACCTCCCCCCCTTGCGTTACGCAAACTAAACGGGGGGCAGTTGGGGCTAAAACACTACAACCTATGAGAAACTCAATACATGGCAGGCCATAAATACGTAAGCTCCACCGAACGTTACCGAACCGACAATTTGGAGGATCTGCAAAAAGAGTTGGAAAAATATCATCCGTTAAAATGATTGTGAAAATTATAAATATTTTTTTTGGATAAATTTGGATACGTTATGGATATGTCTAAAAGCATTAATAACAAACTTGAGTTTAGTGGAGCGGTTTATCAGCAGATAACCCAAAAGTTAAGTGTGATCGATTCTTTTAAAGGAAACTGGAAAGCTATTGAAAACAGCGATAGTAAATATTTAAAGGAACTGAGAAAAATAGCTACCATTGAAAGTATTGGTTCTTCGACCCGGATTGAAGGGGCAACATTGACTGATGAAGAAGTGGCAAAACTTTTAAAGTCGGTAAAGATCACAAAGCTACAATCGAGGGACGAACAGGAAGTTGTTGAGTATTATGAAGCGTTGGAAGTTATTTTGGAAAACTATAGGGATATTAAATTGTCGGAAAGGTATATCCATCATCTGCACGGAATCTTATTGAAGCACAGTCATAAAGACCAAACACACAAAGGACGGTACAAGAACTTATCGAACCAGGTAGTTGCTAATTATCCCGATGGGACATAACGAACAATCTTCAGGACAACAGAACCGCACCTTACACCTGCAGAAATGCAAGACCTGATTGAATGGGTAAACCAAAGGATGGAAAAAAATGACATGCACCCCTTGATGATGGTGTCAACTTTTGTTTATGAGTTTTTATTGATCCATCCGTATCAAGACGGAAATGGGAGGTTGTCAAGGCTTTTAACCTCAATGCTTTTGATGCAACAGGATTATCAGTTTATCCAGTATGTTTCAATTGAAAATGTTATCGAGACAAGGAAAGACGAATATTACAAAGTTTTGATGGATGGCCAGAAAAACCGTTACCAGGAAAACGAGCGTATAGATTTATGGATATTGTTCTTCCTTGAAAGCTTGATCATACTGACCCAAAGGCTGGATGCAAAATATGAAACTTACAGTAAACTGAAACTGGTATTGAACGACAGGCAGCAACAGATTATGGAGTTTATCAAGGAGCATAAAACCATAAAAGTAAGTGAGGTTGAAACGGCCATGTCAAACCAATCGAGGAACACTTTAAAAAAGGATCTGGCCTTTTTAGTGAAAGAAGGGTTGATCTTAAAAACCGGGGAACGAAAAGGAACACAGTATCATTTGAAAGAGTAAACTTGATTTGAATTGAAAATCAACGTAGTCTGTATTAGTAAAGTTAAATTTGTACCCGCCTTTACAAACATCCTTTTTTACTTGGAGTCTTGAATGATTATATCTTGTTCTTTGTTTTCTGCTTCGAGCAGTAAGCTGATTTTTGTGAGTACATCTGAATATACTTTATCGTACTTTTTTGGATGACGGGTATAATACAGGGTGGTTGTATTCATTTCCTCTTCGCTTATCCCATGTTTTTCGAGCACCGAAAGATAGAGCTCATCGGAACGTAAACTGTCCATCTTGATTCTGATTCTGTCGTTATAAATAGCCTGGGCTATATGTATATCTACCAATACATCGACAAATTTTTCCTGTTTGATTGCATTCTTGGGCAATGGGTCGCGCTGGCACGATGCCAGTATTACCAGCAAAAGGATTACTATGGTGTGAATTCTAAATTTCATCGTTTACAAAGCTAATTACTTTTCTTTAAATAAGCGGCGCAAGGTTTCACCAACATTTTTAACGCGCACAATTTCGATATCGTATTTTTTATCGTGGATACCTTTGTTTGAATACGGAATAAATATGCTTTTGAAGCCCAGTTTCGAGGCTTCGCTTATACGTTGTTCCACGCGGCTTACCGGCCGTACCTCACCGGTTAGCCCCACTTCGCCGGCAAAGCAAACCGTTGAATCAACCGGCAGGTCGAAATTTGACGAGAGCACAGCACAAATAAGCGCCAGGTCGATGGCCGGGTCGGCTATTTTAATGCCACCGGCAATATTCAGGAATACATCTTTGCTTATCAGCTTGAAGCCGGCACGGCGTTCGAGCACGGCCAGCAGCATGTTCATGCGCCGCAAGTCGAAACCAGTTGTTGAACGCTGGGGGTTGCCATAAGCTGCCGAGCTCACCAGCGCCTGCACTTCAATAAGGAAAGGGCGCACCCCTTCGATGGCCGCAGCCACGGCTGTGCCGCTCAACCCCTGGTGGTCGCTGTTAATGAGCAGCTCCGAAGGGTTGCTTACCTGTCGTAGCCCATCGTGGTTCATCTCGTAAATGCCCATCTCATTGGTAGAGCCAAAGCGGTTTTTGCTTGCCCGCAGTATGCGGTACATAAAATTGCGGTCGCCCTCAAATTGCAGCACCGTGTCAACCACGTGCTCCAGTACTTTTGGACCGGCTATACTTCCCTCTTTGGTAATGTGCCCGATTAAAATGGACGGGATGGAGAGGCTTTTGGTTTTTTTCATGATACCCGTTGTGCATTCGCGTATTTGCGAAACACTGCCGGCGCTCGATTCAATAAGCTCGGTACTTACCGTTTGTATCGAATCAATGACCAGTACATCGGGTTTCACCTGGTCAATTTGTACCAGGATGTTTTCGAGCGAAGTTTCACATAAAAACAAGCAGCTGCTGTTATCGCCCGCCAGTCGTGTTGAGCGGAGTTTGATTTGCTCGAGACTTTCTTCTCCCGAAATATAAAGTACTATTTTATCGCGGATATTCAGGGCAACCTGAAGGGCAAGTGTCGATTTACCAATGCCGGGCTCGCCCCCAAGCAAAATCATCGCCCCCGGTACCAACCCGCCCCCGAGCACCCGGTCGAGTTCATCATTTGATGTTGAAAACCGCTCTGTTTTGCCGGTAACAATCTCGTTCAGCAGTTGTGGTTTGTCGAGGTTACGCGACACCATTGTGGCCAGATTTTTATTTTTGCCCACCACTTCAACTTCCTCAACAACAGTATTCCATTCGCCACAGCTTTGGCACTGCCCGATCCATTTCGGGGCCGTTGCACCACAACTCTGGCATACATATATGGTTTTTGTTTTTGCCATGTTTCAAAGATACACTTTCTATTTTTTATACATCGGGGAACGTTGAAATTGATTATCTTTGAAGTATGAATGTTTCTGAAAAAAACATATTGAAGCAAATTAAAAGAATCATCAAAGAAAAAGAACCTACGGCAAAGATATATCTCTATGGTTCGCGTTCAAAAGGAATGGCAAAAGATGATTCTGACTGGGACTTATTGATATTACTCAATAAAGATAAAATCTCCGAAGAAACAGAACGTAAGATAACCTATCCACTTTACGACCTTGAATTCGACACAGGAGAAGTGATCAGCCCAATGATTTATAGTCAAAAAGAATGGAATACAAAATACAAGGTTACCCCTTTTTACAAAAATGTTATGAGTGAAGGAAGACTTTTATAACATGGAGAATTATACTCAGGAGGATTACATAAAGTATCGAATTGAGCGGGCTAAAGAAACCATTAGTGAGGTTCGTATTCATATTGATAATAAACTTTGGAATACAGCCATAAACAGAATGTATTATGCATGTTTTTATGCAGTAAGTGCTTTACTATCATCCAAGAATATTAATATTACAAGTCATGCAGGCCTTAGACAAAAATTTGGTGAGTATTTTGTAAAAACCGGAGTAATTAACAGAGAATTAGCAAAACACTTCACTGAACTTTCAGAAAAAAGGCACAAAGGAGACTACAATGATTTTTATGATTATGATGAGAATACGGTCAAAGACCTGTATCCAACATCGCAAAAATTCGTTAATGAAATTGAAAAACTACTCATTTCAATTTCAAATGGATAAAGTCTCTTAACAAAATTCATCATTCTGACTGAAAACAATTAATGCCTATTCCTTCTTAAACAATCCCCTAAAAAATTTACGGAGCCCTTTTTCGTCTTTCTCATCTTCATCCCGTTCTTTTTCCTTTTTATCAGGCTTGAACAAGCGTTTAAAAAATCCTTCTTTCTTTTTAGGCTGGTAAGGCGGACAATCGAAATTAACCAGTGCCGAGTCCGAAACTTCAAAATTTGCCAGGTACGTATCGTTTAATTCCGGCTGTGCTTCCATGTCTTGTAAAACTTCACCAATAATCGGCAGTGCCAGTGTTGAGCCTGTTCCCAGATTGCCCGAGAAATGTACTTCGGGCGAACGTGCACCCACCCAGGCCCCCATGACAATTTTGGGCGTGTAAGCCACAAACCAGGCGTTGGAGTTGCTTTGCGCTGTGCCGGTTTTCCCGGCCAGGTCGGCTTCAACTCCAAATTGTGTGCGGATGCGTGTGCCGGTACCCTCGTTGATGGCACGTTGTAATATGGCTGTTATTTGCCTGCAGGTAGCCGAATCGATTGCCTGAAAGGGTTCTCCGGTTTTGAATTGATAAACAAGCTTGCCACTTTTATCGGTGATTTTATCAATCAGGTGCAGGTCTTGAAATTGACCGCGGGTTGCAAAAACACCGTATGCACGTACAATTTCGTACAACGAAACATCGAGTGCGCCCAGTGCAATGGATGGGGCATCCTCCCTAAGCGGGGGCAAGCCCATTTTGTTGCAGGTGCTTACCAGCTTTTCGTACCCGTTTTTGAAAAAAAGGTCAACGCTGGGCAGGTTCATCGAATTGGCCAGGGCATACCACAGTGCCACGGTGCTGTCGGGTGTTGATAAATAATCGAAGTTTTGCGGTTCCCAATTGTCGTATTCTTCGTATTTTTTCACCTCATTTTCGAGGTACGAGCAAGGCTCAAAGCCATTTTCGAGAGCCGAAGCATACAAAACGGGCTTAAAAGCAGAAGCTATCTGGCGGCGGGCTTTCACCAAATCGTAAGGCAGGTAGCGAAAATGGTTTCCGCCGTTCCAACTCAGCACACGACCGGTGCCGGGTTCGGTAATTAATACGGCTGCATGCAACATTTTACGATAATGCCATAAACTGTCAACCCGGCTCATTTTTGCACTTTGTATGCTGTCCCAACCGAAAAGCTCTATCTCGCGCAATTCAAAATCTTTATTGGTAATTACCGAATCGCGCTTGAGTTGTGCAATCCACTTTTCTTTTGCCCCAAGGCTTTCAAGCTCTCGGTTAAGCAGGGGTTGCATTGCACGCAGTTGCCCTGCCGAAGCCTGGGCAACCATGCGCTGGACTTGCATGTTCAGCGAAGTATGGATGCGCAGCCCGTCTTTTTCGATGTCGAAATGTACTTTGCCTGTGGCATTTAGTGAGTCGATGATTGTTTCGGCTTTTTTTCGAACCTGGTAAACAAAATATCCGGCAGGGGCTTCAATGTTGATATTTTCGTAGTTGAGTTTTATGGGCAGGGCTTTAAGGCTGTCGGCAACGTTTTTGGGCAAATAACCCTCAGAAGCCATCAGCCCGAGCACAATGTTTCGGCGCTGCACCGAATTTTCAGGGTACAACCTGGGGTTGAAGTAGGTATTGGCTTTGAGCAGTCCAACCAGCACGGCTGCTTCTTCGATGTTAAGCTCGCCGGTATGCTTGTTAAAATAACGCTGTGCTGCCGATTCTATGCCATACACGTCTTCGCCAAAAGGTACCGAGTTCAGGTAAAGCATCAGCAGTTCTTCTTTGGAATATACTTTTTCGAGCCGCGATGCAATAATGGCTTCTTTAACCTTGCTCACCGGTATGCTCAAAAATCCAAAGTTGCTGCGCCCGTATAGGTTTTTCACCAGTTGCTGGGTAAGGGTACTGCCCCCGCCACCACTCTGGTCATGCAAAAGCAGGGTCCGAAAAAGCACGCGCAGGTAGCTGCGGGCATCGTAACCTTCGTGCGAGAAATAACGTTTATCTTCGGTGGCAACCAAGGCATCGATAAGGTGCTGTGGCACTTCATTGCGGCTGATGTTGGTGCGGTTCTGGGCAAAAAACTTTCCAATAAGCTCCCCATCCGATGAATAAACCAGGGAAGCCTCTTCGTTGTGGATTTTCTTGAGTTCGCTTTTACCGGGCAAAGGACCAAATGCCCCTTTTTGCACCAGCAGGATAAAAATCAGCATGGCAATAAACCCGGCAACAAGCAGGGATGAGAGTGTTATCAGGCTGTATTTTATGGTTGAAACAACTTTTCTTTTCATTGTAGTTTTTGCGGCAAAAGGGTTTGGATATTTAACGCACAAATGTACCTATAATTGTCGAATGATGTAAAATTTACCATAAAGTGAAACACTACTGACATACTGTTGTCATAAGCCCCGATTTTCTTTGTATCGTGTAAAAATTATAAATTTAAACCAACGCGATTGCGTTCTAAAATCAATCATTATGGAAAAAAAGACCCTTCAGCCGGTAAATGTGCTCACCTATGCACTCAGTTCAACCTTAAAAACAATTGTTGCCGATAGTGGCAACATCCCCAATGAACTAATGGCAAAAGCCTCAGAGCTGGGGCTTGAGGTAACAGGGCCACAAATTTGGGATTATTACGGAGCTGATGGACGGCCTGACACAAAGTTCAAATTGAAGATTTGTGTACCTGTAAGGGAAGTTAAAGGCGACCCCGGAAAATTCACATTTGAAGTATTGCCTGAAATAACATGCATTTCAGAAATTCACAAAGGTCCATGGAGCCAGTTGGGAAATACTTATCATCGTATTTTCGGTGAAATGTCGCGAAAAAAACTTTCACCAACTGGTGCTAACCGCGAAATATACATCAATTGTGATTTTGAAAATGAAGAAAACAATGTAACCGAAGTTCAGATTGTTGTTCAGTAGTATTACTTTTTCACAATGGCAGAAACTAAATCTGCCATTGTGAAATTATTTTAAATACGGAAAAACGCCATTGTGCTTTTTAGTTTTTCTGCATACGTGTTTAATACTTCAGCAGTTTGAGCCATCTCTTCAATGGATGAAGCTGTGTTTTGAATCGTAGTGTTTAGTTCCTCAATAGCAACATTGATTTGTGTTGCCCCGGTGTTTTGTTCTTCAGAAGCTTCTGCAATATCATTAATAGAATCAAGTATGTTTTGAATTTGCAACGCTGTTTGTGCAAAGTTCTTTTCTGTTTGTGTTGCAGCCATTACACTTTGCTCGGACAAATTTTGTATTTCGGTAGCCGAAGTTTTACTGCCTTCGGCTAATTTTCTTACTTCGGCTGCAACAACCGTAAAACCTAAGCCGTTTTTTCCAGCATGTGCTGCTTCTACAGCTGCATTCAATGAAAGGATATTGGTTTGAAAAGCTATATCGTTGATGATGCTGATTTTATCCGAAATGGTATTGACCACATTCTTATTGTTTATTGTTACATCTTGCATTTTTGCAAGTTGTTCTTTAACAGCACCAGTATTATCATTTGTTTTCAAAACGTTTTCATTGTTTTGTTTGATGTGAGAAATGATTTGTTCCATTGACGAGTATATTTCCTCAATAGATGCTGCTTGTTCACTTACAGTCTGAGAAAGCAGTTGTGAGCTTTGATTGACTTCATTACTCGATGTTTCAAGACTAACCGATGTCGTTTTTACATCATCGATAATTTCTTTTATTTTACCAGCATGTTGAATGATTGCTTTTGAAATTTCAGTAATTTCATTATCATCTTTAATGTCAATATCCGAAAAATTGACCCTGAGGTTACCCTCTGATATTTCATATATCTTTTCTGATAGTTTTTTCAAAGGGGTTCGTATGAGCTTTAATATCAGATAGAATGCGGTAAAAATGAAGATAAAGCAAAAAGGAATTGCCCACCATACGTGGTTAAAACCTTTATCGGCCACAAAAAAGGCTGCCCATGGCATACTTACAAATATGAGGAGCATTATTAATCCCAGTTTAAAGACGATAGTTTTTTTAAACAATATTTTCATCAATAAATAGTAAGGGGGGATAATGGCTAATAGCACAAAAGCAAAAATCAACGTACGATCCATATTAGATGGTATTTAAAGGGTTAAAATATTGGTTGAAGAAAGAATATATGCCTGGCGGTTGTTAAACCACCAGGCAAAATATTATTTAAACTTATTTATAATAAAATATTACAATAGTTCGCGTATATTTTTTAACACACAGACAATGAACTGTTTATGTTTCGACGATTTATTTGCATTAAGTCAGGCGTTTAGCATATTACAGGCAAAAGTCTCATGTCCAAAATCTAACGATCTATTGATGTTAAATACACCATTTAAAAACAGCAGAAGAAATTGACCAGTTGGCTCCCTGGTCTCCAAAGGCAATAATATCACCTTTTTTAATTTTTCCTTTCTCAGCAGCATCGGCAAGCGTAACCGGAATGCTGGCACATTTCATACAAGCATATTCCCAAATAGTATCATATACTTTTGAATAATCAACATCCAGTTTTTTCGACCAAATATCATTCAGCCCATAAAACTGCTGTCCAAAAATGTAACAATCTACATCTTTAGTTCCCTGGTCAATAACCTTTAAGCTTTTCTTTATTGAGTGTGGAATGTATTCTTGTAATGCAGGGATGTCTCGCTCAAAACTATTGGGTGCGATATATAGATATGGGCGGATATCCCATTCATTTGTGTTATATTGAGGAAATCCACCGCTTATACGCACTCCGGCAGCCGAAACACATTCTTTCGACATTAAATGATATGACAACATTCCGTTACCTTCTTCAACTTTTTCGAGAACTACAGCTCCAGCTCCGTCGCCCATAAAAAGAGCTTCACTGGTAGCACAATCCATACTGCCTACAATTGTTTCACCGGTAACAACAAGCACCCTTCTATAAAAACCACTGGCAATGAATGATGCACCGGTAACCATGGCTGGTATCCATCCATTAAAACCGCAATCAATATTGAAAGAGTTCGCATTATTGGCACCAATAGCGGTTTGAACATAGTTTGCAGCAGGAGGTGCCAGGCGTGATAAATCTTTACAACTTGAAGTGAAAAGTACTAAATCGATGCTCAATGGATCAATTTTGTATTTCTCCATCGCATTTTTGGCAGCTTTAACAGCCATTTCCATGGCATCTTCGTCTTCGGCAACTCTGCGTATGTTTTTATCAAAATTGGGGTCAGTGCCAAAAAAGGCTTCTTCCTGCGGAGTTAAATGAATATTTTTAAATTCTGAATTTTTCACAATCTTTGGTGGCAGGTATTTACCAACTGCCACTATTCCAACAGAATCTTTAGGCTTTACTGCATAGCTGCCTGATAGATCCGGATTAATTTTCGCTGAATTCATTGACTAATTTTTTTGTGTCTTGATAACTATTATCTACAATATTTTTGACAAGGGTTTTGCTTAGTTGCATGACTACGCAAATATGATTTTCGCCAGCCCCCGATGATGCAAAAATAATTTTATCGTTGGCTTTTGCTAATCCCTGCTCAATACTTTCGAGTAAATTTACTGCGGCAGAGCAGGTTGCAATATTCCCATATTTTTTGAACGACTGATAGAATTTATGCTCAGGGACACCGATGGATTCACGCCACACATCGCCTGCCCATGCAACCGGCTGATGGGTTGATAAAAAGTCGATATCATTAACCGTTAAGCCGGCTTTTTTTAGGCTTTTGTCAACTACAAATTTTAGGTCTGTTGAGGCATTTTTTGCTATTTCTTTATTTGCGGCTGGGTTGTAAAAGGTTACAAAACTCTGTGAATAATCGGGGCCAGAATCAATGCGTTTTAAAAGCAAGGGTTGGCGTTTTTGGTAAATAATCCCATCGTGACGACTTCCATGGCTGAGAGAGTGAGAAGAAATATAGCCACTTCCATCGGGTACATTTGAGATAATAGCTGCAGTTGCTCCATCGCCTGTATCAACACTGAAATGCGTGGAGCGATCGTTTACGTGTGAGTCGATAAAACTCGATATTATCAATATGTTCTTTTTAACTCCAGACTGTACAAGTGAACAGGCTAATTCTGTCATGGTTACAAACGAAGAACAACAACTATCGACTCCGTATGCACCTGCATTCTTCAATTTTAGTTTGTGTTGGATGAGTGAGGCATTTTCAGGCAACGGATGATCTGGAACTTGCGAATGTGAAATCACAAGATCAATTTCATCAGGGTCTATTCCCGAACTGCAAATAGCCATGGCACCAGCAATCGTTTCTGCGTCGGATGGTAACATGGGGTGGGGATAAAGAGAGTTTCTGACAGAATCCGGATCCAACGGAACCCGTCTTCTTTCTTCTGTTCCTTGAAAAGGGTCATCTTGTTTTTTTTCCGGCAGGCTTTTCACCCATGCATCGTACCAGGGTTTACTGCCCCAACCGTCTTCATTTGTTTCTACAGTTCCGGGCAAAATCTGATTGCTCTTAATCATGTTTACATATTCCGCGGGCAAAAGTGTGTTGTTTTTCAAAAAAGCAGAAAGTTTTGCCGAGAAACTTTCTGAAAGTTTTTTCGCGGGAAGGTAGCCAGACAAGGCAATAAAACCAGCTTTCATTAATGATTTGTTCATAGTGCTGTATTTTATGTATATAAATAAAATATAAATTAAGATATACAAATGTGTTGTTGTTTATATATATTTTTAAAAAAACCCCAATGTCTTCTGTGAATTTATATATTTGTGAACATTGATAAATACCAACAATCTATTTGCAATTGTTTTTTAGATTTATAAATGACACAATAGACTTTGTTTGTAAAGAGCTAAATATCTGCGAATTAGATAATTCAATTGTCGAAGTACAGATGTCTCATTATCACTAATTTGAGAAATAATATCGTACAATTGATTTAGTCAACTTTCAATAATAATCCAATATTCCTATTCACGGGTTTGCAATTTAATTAAAAAAATATTTTTGACAAATGAATAGTGGTGAATTTATGTTATAATTAATCTTTTTTTTAGCCCCGGATACAGGTAATAAAGCATAATGTATTGATTTGTTGAAAGTAGTAATGTTTGTTTTGGCTTTAAAAAATCTTACAGAAAGAATGAATCGTACCGACCGCCTTAGTGCTATTTTAATTCACCTGCAAAGCAAACGCATTGTAAAAGCGTACGAGATTGCCGAGCGTTTTGATATTAGTTTGCGAACGGTTTATCGCGATATTCGTGCACTCGAAGAAGCCGGGGTTCCTATTGGGGCCGAGGCGGGGGTAGGCTATTATATTCTCGACAGTTACCATCTACCCCCGGTAATGTTTACATCCGACGAAGCTTCGGCTTTGCTTTTTGGTGAAAAACTGGTTGAAAAAATGAGCGACCACAAAACCCGCAACGATTTTTGTTCGGCTTTGTATAAAATAAAGTCAATCTTACGACAGGGCGAGAAAGATTATCTTGAGAAATTGCACGATAGGATTGTGGTGTTAAACCATTATTCAACAAACGATTGCAACCACGAGCTTTTCATTTCAGAAATCAGGCAGGCACTGACCACGAAACAGGCACTTATAATAAATTACGAACCTCGCTATGCCGATAAAGCTTTTGAAAGGGAAGTTGAACCCATTGGACTTTGCAACTACAACTCAAGATGGCACCTCATTGCATGGTGTTGTTTGCGAAACGACTACCGCGACTTTCGACTAGACCGTATTGAGAGCTTAAAATCCTCACCCAGAAACTTTAAGGGAAAACAACATTTGTCGGTGAATGAATACCTTAAATCGATTGCAACCTTTACCGATAAGTCCAATATCTCGTTGGTAATTGATGCCAACAAGAAAAAATACATCGATGAATCGAAATACTGGTACGGCTTTCTTAAAGAAGAAAAAACAGACAGCGGGTTCAGGATTGAGTTTTCGAATACCGAATTGTATGGTTTTGCCAATTGGATTTTAAGCAGCGGGGCTTTCCCGGTTATAGAAAAGCCCAGCGAACTTGTTGACATTGTTCGTGTTTATGTGCAAAAAACGGCCGATTTCTACCTGTCAAAAAATCCTTTCAATATATCATATAGGCAAACATGATGTGTGTGCTATTCGGTACGCTCTTCGAAGCCGCCCATTGTGCGGTTAAATAGGTAAATGGCCAGTACGCCCAACAGAATGTGAGCGGCAAGGGTGTACATAATGTATTCGGGATGCCCGGCAGCTTCGTACCGACCCATTATCCAGGTGTAGATTCCACTTGAGAAAGCACCAATAAATGTAGCCAGAAAGTTGGTTCCCATATACAAACCAGCCTTTTCTTTCGGAGCAATCCACATAATATACTCCTGAATTCGCGGTGAAGCAATCATTTCGCCAATGGCAAAGAGGAAAACCCCTAAAAATACCAGGCCATTCAATGAAGTTACCGAAAAAGCCAGCGAAAGAAATCCGAGTGAAGCAATAAATAATCCAATCATAAACGATTTCATCGCATCGCGTTTTTCAAAAATGCGGGAAATGAGCAGCTGAAAAATGATAATGATGTATCCGGTGTGCGATATGGCTTCGGCATTAATGCGCCAAACACCACTCTCGTTGCTGGCTATAAGTGCTTTGGTTATTCCTGTGCCAATAACCGACGATACCCCGTTAAACAGGGCGGCGGTGTCGAGATAATCGTTGATGTAAACCGCCAGAACATTAAAAAACGCCCAAAATGGCAGCCAGAAAAACAAGCCTAAGATAACCAGAAAGGAGGAGAATTTTACATCGGACAGGGCAATGCCAATATCTTTAAATTTTTGTTTCAATGTAACCGTACCCAAATCACGTTCGGGTTCTTTAAAAAAGAAAATTGTGATGAGAAACATTACCCCAATGGCTGCGGCGGCGGTGTAAAACACATAATCCCAGCTCATTGCCCTGAGCTTACCCATAACCAGGGGCCCTATTGATGCCCCGAGGTTTACCATCATGTAAAAAATGCCAAAGCCCATCGATTTGTTGGTCGAGTCGGTGGTGGCGCGTACGGTTGCCGATATCAGTGGCTTGAAAATTCCGGCGGCAAAGCCAATGGTGAGCATGGTGAGTGCAATGCCCGAAAACGATTTAAAAATGATTAACATCAAAATAGAAGGCAGGTAAGCCAGGTAAGATATTATCAGCATTTTTTTAAAACCGTACTTGTCGGCAAAAGTGCCCGAGAATAATGGCAGCAAGTACGAAACGGCCAGGAAAATACTTTGGATAATGCCCAAATCGCCTTTTGAATACCCGAGTTTTTGCAAATAAATACCAAAACCCATGTAAATACCATAATAGGCAAACCGCTCAAATACTTCGATGGTATTGGCTGCCCAAAATACTTTTGGATAGGGTGTGCGCTTGTTCATTTTGATGAATGTTTGATTAGTATTTAGGTTTAAGCTTTAAAAATACAAATTATCAAAACACAAAAAAACTGATAAATGTTTGGACTTGCTAAATGACACATTAATATGTACTTTTGTACCATGAATATATATGAAAAAGATACATTACATCTTCCTATAATGATAGAACAAGATGAAGATGATTTTTATATTGTAAGCTGCCCGGTTTTCAAAGGTTGTCACTCATATGACTCCACAATTGACGAGGCTCTGAAAAATATCAAAGAGGTTGTTGAAATGTGCATTGACGAAGAAAAAAATACAGATATTAATCGATTTGTTGGATTTAGAGAAATACAGATTTCATTAAAAAATAAAGCCGTATAAAGTAAATATCTTATGCCCCAATTACCTGTTATATAAGGAAAAGTATTTTTGAAGTTCTTACATAGCTTGGGCTTTATTACGATTCGAGTTAATGGTTCACATTATAGGCTAAAACACCCAGACGGAAGAATTACTACCATTCCGGTTCATAAAAACAAGGACTTACCTAAAGGGTTACTTAGAAAAATCATTCGGGATGATTTAGAATTGGACCTCGACGATTTTAATAAACTCTGGGAAAAGCATTAATAACCATCTTTCACCACCAAATCATCAACTACACGTTTGGGCACATGGTGTACCCCATTTTCGTCGCGCCAGTATTTATAATCACCATCTTTCAGTTCATCAATAACAATGGTCTCGTTGGGTTTGCCCAACGCGATAACATTAATAATTTCGTATTGTTCGGGGATATAAAGTTCTTTGGCGAGCATGGGTTTATTGATTGCCCGTAAAATGCAACCGCCGTAACCATCTTCAACAGCTCCCAAAAGAATGCTTTGTGCAGCGATACCATCATCGCAATAATACTGGGTCGAAATTTCTTTGTCGAGAACCTGTACAAGGTATGCCGAAGGCCGTTCGCCTTCGCTGGGACCTGGCCAGTCTTCCAAAAAACCAGCCCATGCCAGTGTTCCAAATATTTTATCGTTCTTTTCGCGAGTGTTCGATAATATGTATTTCAGGGTTTGGGCATTCCGACCCGAGGCCGAAAAACGAGCCAGTTCGAGCCATTTTCGCAATTGTTCTTCTGTGATTTCTTCGTTTTGATAAAACCGTCGGTAGCTGCGGTTTCTGAGAATAAGGTCTTTAAGCATAAAAGAAAAAAATAAGGATTGGGAGTGAATATAAAAGGTATTTGACCAACGATAACCTGCAATAAGTGGATGTGTGTCCCAATCCTTACGCTTTAAAAAACGACACACATCCAATTATATTGCCTGTTTTTAATTCGTTACCATTAAAGTATGTTAAAATATAGTATTCTGTGGGTTTAGAGCAAGTCGCTGGCCAGTTCGGCCAGGTAACTTCTTTCGCCTTTAATCAGGTTCACATGGGCAAATAAATTCTGTCCCTTCATCCTGTCGGAAAGATAAGCCAGTCCGTTCGACTGTTGGTCGAGGTAAGGCGAATCGATTTGGTGTAGGTCGCCTGTAAAAACAATTTTTGTTCCTTCGCCTGCGCGGGTTATAATGGTTTTAACCTCATGAGGTGTAAGGTTTTGTGCTTCGTCGATAATGAAAAAGGTGTTCGACAAGCTTCGCCCACGTATGTAGGCTAATGCTGCAATAACCAGTTTTTCTTCTTTTTCGAGTTCTTCAATACGGGTCGATTCGACGCTGCGCGGGTTGTTGGCATGTTTAATAACGGTAAGGTTATCGAATAGGGGTTGCATGTACGGACGAATTTTTTCATCGGCATCGCCGGGCAAAAAGCCAATATCGCGGTTGCTGAGCGCCACAATAGGGCGAGCCAGCAAAATTTGCTCGTACAGGGTATGTTGAGCAAGAGCCGCAGCCAGTGCCAGCAGAGTTTTACCTGTTCCGGCTTTTCCGGTTACAGCAACCAGCTTAATTTCGGGGTTTAGCAGGGCGTTTAGTAAAAAAGTTTGTTCGGCATTGCGAGGTTTAATGCCGTAAGCCGTTACTTTATCAACCCGCTCGAACCGATTGTTTTCGGCATCGAAACGTGCCAGTGCCGAAGTGTTGGCACCTTTGAATATATAGTAGTCGTTTGCCAAAAACTCCTGGCTGAGCTTAACCTGCTCTTTGCCAATCACTTTCTTTTCGTAAATTTCAGCTACTATCGAATCGTCGCACTCGTCAATTACATCAACACCACGATTGAAAATTTCGGTGTTGGTTACCTTGTCGTTTTTATAATCTTCCGAATCGAGGCCAAGCGATTTGGCTTTCATTCGCAGGTTAATATCCTTGGTAATCAGTACTACTTTTTGTTTTGGATATTTATCTTTGGTGTATTCGGTAATGGCCAGTATGCGGTGGTCGGCAATATCTTCTTTAAACGAAACTTTCAGTTTTTCTGAAAAAGGATGCCCGGTTTCGATGCGCAGTTTTCCCTTGCCGGTACCCAACGATAAACCACCGTTAAACAAATCGTCCTTTACCAGCTGATCGAGCAAACGTACAAATTCACGTGCCTGAAAATTGAGCTGGTCGCTGCCTCGTTTAAATTTGTCCAACTCTTCGAGTACAGTAATTGGAATAACTACGTCGTTGTCCTGGAAATTGTAAATGCATTGGTGGTCGTGTAAAATTACGTTGGTATCGACCACAAAAATTTTAGAATTTTTCTTTGCCATATCGATAAATTTTATCAGGTTCTTAGTTATTCTTTAAATGTACTAATTTTTCATCGCGAAAAGTCTTTTTGTCCATCTTTTTGCTGATTTTTGTAGCGCATATTTTTATTCGCATGAACTATACCGAAACCTTAGATTATTTATATAGGCAGTTGCCCATGTATCAACGTACGGGGGCGGCAGCTTTAAAAAACAACCTCGACAATACGCAGGCTCTCGACCTTATGTTTGACCATCCGCACAAAAGGTTTAAGTCGATTCATGTTGCCGGAACCAACGGTAAAGGTTCGGTTTCGCACATGTTGGCTTCTGTTTTTCGCAGTGCAGGTTACAAGGTGGGCTTATATACATCGCCGCATTTGCTCGATTTCAGAGAACGTATAAAAATAAACGGGCAGATGATTGGCGAAGACGATGTTTGTCGCTTTGTTGAAAAGTTTCGTCAGAAAAATCAGCAACAAAACATTGAGCCTTCGTTTTTTGAGCTGACGGTGTTAATGGCTTTCGATTATTTTGCCCGTCAAAATGTCGATGTTGCAGTAATTGAAGTAGGGTTGGGCGGCAGGCTCGATTCTACTAATATTATTTCGCCGGTGCTTTCGGTAATAACCAACATCTGTCTCGACCATACCAACCTGTTGGGAAACAGCATTGCAGAAATTGCTGCCGAAAAGGCGGGCATTATTAAGGCGGAAACACCGGTAGTTATAGGCGAAACCAATGTGGAGTCGGAGCCGGTTTTTGTCGAAAAAGCCCGCTTGTTGAATGCACCCCTGTACTTTGCCGATAAAAGCATGCTGCTTATGCACAGCGGCGAAACCTTGCAAATAAGCACTGAATGCAATGTGTTGTATAAGGATTTAATGTGCGACCTGAAAGGTGTTTACCAAGACAAGAATATGCTTACGGTGCTTACGTCGATTGAACGGTTGAAGAAAATTTTTACGCTCAACGAAAAAGCGGTACGCAAGGGGCTGGCCAACGTGGTCGCTCAAACCGGCCTGGCTGGGCGATGGCAAAAACTGTCCTCGAAACCTTCTATTTTTTGCGATACAGGGCACAACCCCGATGGAATAAAATGTGTAGTGCAGCAAATTGTAATGGAACATTATGAGCGTTTGCACGTTGTTTTTGGTACGGTAAACGACAAAGATTTGTCGCATATTTTGCCTTTGCTTCCTAAAGATGCCGTGTATTATTTTGCAAAAGCCGGCATAACCCGGGCGCTGGATGAAAATAGTTTAAAAAAAGAAGCCTTGAAATTTGGCTTATACGGCAACGCTTATGCAACGGTAAAAGAGGCTTTTCGGGCAGCCAAAAATGCCGCTTCTGAAAACGACATGATTTTTGTTGGAGGTAGCACCTTTGTGGTTGCCGAAGTGCTTGGATAATTGAATAGCAACAGCAATTTTGTTGCAATAACGTATTGGTGTATGATTCATATTAACCCATTATATCAGCTAATTGCACAGGGCGAACATCAACAGCAGGATTTCAAATTCTGTATTAACGATTCGCGAAAAATTGCCCGTTCGTTGGTGGCTTTTGCCAACACCGATGGAGGCCGGTTGCTGGTGGGAGTAAAAGATAATGGAAAAATTGCCGGCGTAAAATCCGACGAAGAATTCTATATGGTTGAAGCTGCTGCCCATATTTACAGCAGTCCGCAAATTAATTTCGAGGTGGTTGAATGGGAGGCCGAAGGGAAAATGGTACTCGAAATAATTGTTCAGCCCAGTTCGTTAAGACCTCATTATGCCGAAAACGATGAAAAAAAATGGATTGCCTACATCCGTAAAGCCGACGAAAACATACGAGCAAACAATGTTCAGCTTAAAGCCTGGAAAATAGAACGAAGCGAAAGAGGATTAATGTTTACCTACGACGAGCCCCGGAGGCAACTGGTGAATTACCTTCAGCATAACGAAAAAATCATCCTTACACGTTTCACTAAGATTGCTCGCATTAGCCGGTTTTTGGCCGAAACGATTCTGGCCGAATTTTTGTCGATGGGATGCATAATTATTGAGCCTGAATGTAAGCCAGTGCTGTATTCGTTAAATAATCGATTTAATGTTGAAACCTTAGGATAAGATTTATTTCACAACTAAAAAATATCACATCAAAAGCTTTTTTATTACTTTGCAGAACATTTAAAACTACACATCATGAATAAAATAATATTGTTTTTAGTATTTGTGCTTACTGCTTCGTTGACATTACAGGCACAGGAGAATTATAAAGATATTTCGACAGAGGATAATGCAAAGTTTTATGCCGGAAAAACATCTTATAAGGTTGAACGTTACGAGGAGCCTGATGCAGCCTCAAAACCAAAGAATGTGATTTTTTTGATTGGCGATGGGATGGGCGTGTCTCAAATTTATGCCGGAATAACTGCTAACCTTGGAGAAATGTACATTCAGAATTTCAAGAAGATAGGATTTCAAACCACGTTTTCGGCTAAAGATTACATTACCGATTCGGCAGCTGCGGGCACTGCTTTGGCAACCGGAGAAAAAACCTATAACGGGGCAATTGGCGTTGATCTTAAGGCCAAAACGGTTGAAAATATTCGTGAAAAATGTGAGAAACAGGGTATGGCAACTGGGGTAGTTGTTACGGTATCTGTTACACATGCTACTCCGGCTGCATTTGTTGCCCATCAACCCCAACGGTCGATGTATGAGGCAATTGCAGCCGATTTTCTGAAAACGGATATCGACGTTTTTATTGGTGGAGGCTACAAGCATTTTACCGAACGCAAAGATGGGATGAACCTGGTTGATGAACTGGAGAAGAAAGGCTATCAGGTTGAAACCGAAATGAATAAAATTGCTAAAGTGAAAAAAGGTAAACTGGCCGGTTTGATATCTGCTGAACATCCTGCAAGTATTGAAGAAGGTCGGGGTAATATGCTCGAAACGGCTACCAAAACAGCTATTAATATACTTGATAACGATCCCGATGGCTTCTTCCTGATGGTTGAAGGTTCGCAAATCGACTGGGCCGGACATCAACACAATACATCGTTTTTGGTAACCGAAACCCACGATTTTGATAAAACGGTAGGCATTGCTTTAGAATTTGCAGCCAAAAATAAAGAGACCTTGGTTATTGTTACAGCCGATCACGAAACCGGAGGTTTTTCAATTAATAAGGGTAATATGGAAACAGGCGATGTTTTGGGAGAATTCACTACCGGAGACCACACCGGGGTTATGATTCCTGTTTTTGCTTTTGGACCGGGTTCAGACCAATTTACAGGATTTTACGACAATACCGATATCCCGAAGAAGATTGAGAACCTGCTTAAAAACTGATAATTTTATCTTTTTTATAGAAAAACAGTACTACATTTGTACTGTTTTTTTTTGCGCAAGAATGGTGTAATGTTGAAAAACAGTTCAAAATTATGCCTGTTTTCGTTTACAAATGTATTTTTGTTCTATGTTTGAGTCGTTAGAGGTACTGGACCATGTTAGGCTAAATTTTAGTCAGGGTAGTTTGTTGTTTTTGAACATCGCCCTTGCAATTATTATGTTTGGAGTTGCACTGTCGATTAAAATCGACGATTTTAAAGAGGTGATAAAAAAACCCCGGCCTGCTATTATTGGATATATTTCTCAATTTTTTGTATTACCGGCTCTTACTTTTCTTTTGGTTCTTATTATAAGGCCAACCCCTTCGGTTGCACTGGGCTTAATTTTGGTTGCAGCCTGCCCTGGAGGCAATATCTCAAATTTTTTATCATCGCTTGCTAAAGGTAATTCGGCTTTGTCGGTAACCCTTACAGCGTTGGCAACCTTGTCGGCCATTTTTATGACTCCCTTTAACTTCTCGTTTTGGGGTGGTTTGTATGTGAATTATTACAACAAAAGAGGGGGCGAGTTTCTTAGGCCTCTCGAAATCGAACCAATGCAAATGTTTATAACGGTTTTCATTATACTGGGAATACCTGTAATACTTGGCTTGTTGTTCAATCATTATTATCCAAAGGCAACTCAGAAAGTTAAAAAACCCTTACAGCGATTTTCAGTTTTCTTCTTCCTGGTAATGGTTTTTGTAATGCTTAAAAATAATTTCGAGCAGTTTACCGTTAGCATTCACCTTATTTTTGTTATTGTATTATTACATAATGCTTTAGCGCTTGGTAGTGGGTTTTCATTGGCTTCCTTGTTTGGGTTGAAAAGAAAAGACCGGCGTTCGATTTCTATCGAAACAGGCATACAGAATTCAGGTCTGGCACTTACTTTAATGTTTAATCCAAAAATATTTCCGCCCGACTTCGAATTGGGCGGAATGGCTGTTATTGCAGCCTGGTGGGGTATTTGGCATATCATTTCAGGATTAATTTTGGCTTCGTTGTGGGGGCGCAAACCGTTAACCGAAGTTGTTACAAAAAATAAATTATTGTGAAAAACGTAGAAGATAGATCGTTAATATATACAATACTCAAATTTTGTACATCAATTGTACACCGTTTTACTCTAAAACATTTTACGATAAACGGGCTTGAAAATATTCCGAGAGGACAACCAATTATTTTTGCTCCCAATCATCAAAATGCATTGCTCGATCCGTTAGCGGTCGTGTTTGCCAGTAAATCGGAACCAATTTTCCTGGCCCGAGCCGATATTTTCAAAAATAAATTTATTGCACGCTTTCTAAATGCAATTAAAATTGCCCCGGTTTACCGGATACGAGATGGAAAAGAATCGCTCGGGAAAAACAAAGATGTTTTTGAAAACAGTGTGCGAATACTGCAAAATAATCATTCACTTTGCCTTTTTCCCGAAGGAAAACATGTGGGTATGAAAAGCATGGACCCTCATAAAAAAGCCATTCCACGCATCGTTTTTATTGCAGCCGAGCTTACCAATTTCGACCTCGATATTAATATAGTACCGGTGGGAATTAACTACTCGCATTATTACAAATTCAGACGAAATGTAACCATTAATTTTGGCGAACCCATAAAAACAAAAGCATACTACGATATTTATAAAACCGTGGGCGAAACAAAAGCATCGAACGCTATGCGTACCGATATTTTTGAAGCCGTTCGCAAGTTGGTGGT
The DNA here is from genome assembly GCA_016930365.1 of Prolixibacteraceae bacterium. Lineage (GTDB taxonomy): Bacteria > Bacteroidota > Bacteroidia > Bacteroidales > Prolixibacteraceae > Roseimarinus. Next base: position 22,428 of record JAFGGY010000211.1, read on the forward strand.
GCATGTTCCCAACAAAAATCACTACGAATTATACGAGCAGGCTTTTGAGATGATGCGAAATGAAACGGCTCAAAAATTGGGTGTTGCACGAATGCATAAGTATTTTGTTGATATTGAGCGCTATATCACTTCGAAAATAGCCGATAAACTTTCGGATAATGATGACTTGGGCGACCAGTTTACCCAAAAAGCCACAAAATACCAGGCTTTGAAAGAAAAACTGAAATTGCGCGAACGTGCACTTGTAAAAGGTAAAATTGGATTTGGGAAAACCGCCCTGTCTTTTTTTGTAATGTTGTTGCTGCTTCCGTTTGGAATATACGGAGCCCTTGCCAACGGTTGGGTGTTTTATGTAACCCGTTATCCGTACCGTAAAAAAATAAAAGATCGACAGTTTTGGAGTACTTTTTCTTTTGGGTTAAGTTTCGTTTTATATTATTTATGGCTCATTATTTTGGTTTTTATTTTGACTGCGTTGTTCCACAATTGGCTGCTGGCCGTTATACTTGCTTTGGTTTCGATTCCTAGTGGTATTGTTGCATGGGAAACGGGGCAGCTTTTTTTGCAAGTAATACGTCGTTTGCGTTTTAATTGGTTACAGCGCCAAAACAGCACAACATTTGCCCAAATGATGGAATTAAGAGCTGAATTGTATAACTTCTACCAAAACAGCATCTCTTAAGCATGGGTATTATCACTATTCTACTTATTGCCATAAGTTTATCGTTCGATTCGTTTGCGGCTTCGGTAAGTAGCGGTATGTCGATGTGTCGCAAAACGTTACGTGCTTCACAAACGCTAAAAATAGCGCTAACTCTGTCTGTTTTTCAGGCTGTTTTCCCCATTATTGGTTGGTGGTTGGGCGCTGCTTTTCGCGACGAAATTTCGCAGGCCGATCATTGGATCGCTTTTGGCTTATTAACATTTCTGGGGGTACGTATGATTATTGAAGGCCGGGTTCCGATAAAACAGCGAAAGGTGAAACATCCAACCCGTTGGCGGGTGCTTCTTCCAATGGCCGTTGCTACCAGTATCGATGCTTTTGCTGTCGGGGTTAGTTTTTCGTTTTTTGTCGAAAATATTTGGATGCCGATACTTGTGATTGGTATAGTTACCTTTGCCATATCGATGGCCGGACTTTACATGGGGCGTAAACTGGGGCAAAAAGTTGCCGGCATTGGCGAAATTGTAGGCGGGATTGTGCTGATTTTAATTGGGCTGAAAATCTTAATAGAGCATTTATTCTTTCTTAATTGTTAATTCAGGTGGTGACGTTCGTAACAGCTCATATTTTCGTATTGTTCCATTAGACGAGTAAGCCTGAGCGCTTCTTCGTGCTCAGGTGTGCCGGGTTCGGCATCGCATATTTCGAGAAAGCGTACAATGGCTTTTCGATATTCGTCTTCGGTATAAATTAATTCTTCCATAAAAGTGAGCATGTTTAATGAGCTTCGAGCCAGTTGTTGCCTGTATCCATTTCAACAGTTAAGGGTACATCAAGGTTTATGGCATGTTCCATTTCTTGTTTCACAATTTTCTTAACCGGCACAACTTCATTGTTATATACTTCAAAGTTCAATTCGTCGTGTACCTGTAAAATCATCTTCGATTTTAAAGCCTGTTCTTTCATTTGCCGGTGTGTGTTTATCATCGCAATTTTGATAATGTCGGCTGCCGAACCCTGTATGGGTGCATTTATGGCATTACGTTCGGCTACGCCACGTACTACCGAGTTGGCCGAATTAATATCTCCTAAATAACGTTTGCGGCCAAACAATGTTTTCACAAAACCTGCATTCCTTGCATCTTCAATGCATTTATCCATGTATTCTTTTACTTTCGGAAAGGCTTCGAAGTATCCGTCGATGATGTCTTTGGCTTCGGTACGGGATATGTTTAGCCGTTGCGACAGGCCAAAGGCCGATATTCCGTAAATAATGCCAAAGTTGGCTGTTTTGGCTTTCCGGCGCATTTCGGGTGTAACTTCTTCAACGGGTACTTTAAATATTTTCGACGCGGTTAAGGCGTGTACGTCAATGTTTTCGGCAAAAGCTTGTACAAGGTTCGAATCCTTGCTTAAGGCTGCCATTATCCGCAGTTCGATTTGCGAATAGTCGGCCGAGAGGTAAACCATGTTGTCTTCCGACGGAATAAAAGCTTTGCGAATTTCGCGCCCATTTTCGTCGCGTATGGGTATGTTCTGAAGGTTGGGGTTAACCGAACTTAGTCGGCCGGTGGCTGCAACAGCCTGGTTAAACGAGGTGTGTATTTTACCGGTACGTTCGTTTATCAATTTGGGAAGTGCTTCAACATAGGTGTTTAACAGTTTTTTAAGTCCTCTGTATTCCAGCACTTTATTAATTATTGGATGTTTGTCGGTTAGTTTCGACAGTACTTCTTCGCTGGTCGAGTATTGTTTTGTTTTGGTTTTTTTGGCGTTGGGGTCTATTTTTAGTTTTTCGAATAAAACTACTCCCAGTTGCTTCGGCGACGAAATAAGAAAATCGGAATCGGCCAGTTCGTGTATCTCTTTTTCGAGTTGCTGTATTTGTCCGGCTAACTTATGTGCATATTCGTTCAGAGCTTCGGTATCGACTTTAACACCGTTTACTTCCATCTCGACCAGCACCGGTATAAGTGGCATTTCCATGTTGTAGAATAAATCGTCGAGGCTGTTCTCGCTAAGTTCTTTGCTGATTTTTTCTTTTAGCTGAAGGGTGAGATCGGCATCTTCGCAGGCATACTGAACCAGTTTTTCGGTATCGACCGAGCGCATGGTGCGTTGGTTTTTGCCTTTTGCTCCAATGAGGTTTTCAGTGGGTACTTTTTTGTAGTTGAGATACAGCTCGGTAAGAAAGTCGAGATTATGTCGTAATTCGGGTTGAATAAGGTAATGTGCAATCATGGTGTCGAATAGCCTGCCTTTTACTTCGATGCCGTATGCGGCCAGCATAAGCATATCGTACTTAATGTTTTGACCGGTTTTGCCAATGTTTTCGTCTTCAAAAATCAGTTTAAATTCATCGACAATTTTCTGTGCTTCGTTGCGGTTTTCGGGCAAAAGTACGCAGTATGCTTCGTGAGGTTTAAGGGCAAACGAAAAACAAACCAATTCAGCGGTGTGTGGGTCGAGTCCGGTGGTTTCGGTGTCGAAGCAAAACGATTTGCTAATGGCCAGTTCGGCTCTGAGCGAGGCGCGCTGGGCTTCGGTTTCGATGCTTATGTATTGGTGCTTTACGGTTTCGATGGTTTCGTAATTTTTCGACGAGCTAATAGCCTCGCTGTCGCCCATGTCGAAAAGAGAGCCTTGTGTAGCTTCGCCTTTGGATGGTACGCTGCTGCCCGTCTGTAACTTTTTGGCAAGGGTTCTGAACTCCAGTTCTTCGAATATCGAAAGCAGCTTTTCGTTGTCGGGAGATTGCCGTTTCATTTGTTCAAAGTTGGCTTCTACAGGGGCTTCGCGATCGATTATCACCAACTTGCGCGACAGAAGTACCTGCTCTTTGTGTTCAATGAGGTTTTCTTTCTGTTTGCCTTTAAGTTCGTCGATATGTTGGTACAAACCTTCGATGCTTTTATATTGGCTGATAAGTTTTATGGCTGTTTTGGGGCCTATACCCGGGCATCCGGGGATATTGTCCGATGAGTCGCCCATTAAGCCCAGTATGTCGATAATCTGTTCGGGATGTTCAATTTCGAAATTCTTTTTCACTTCATCAACGCCCCATTTTTCGGCTTTGTTGCCAGCTTTTGCCGGCTTGTACATCCATGTATTTTCATCAACCAGCTGGGCGTAATCTTTGTCGGGGGTCATCATGTAGGTTGTAAAGCCTTTTTTGCTTGCAATTTTGGCCAGCGTTCCGATTACATCGTCGGCTTCGTACCCTTTTTTTTCGATGATGGGTATGTTGTAGGCTTTAATAATATCGCGTATATAAGGTATGGCGCTGCGTATGTCTTCGGGCATTTGTTCGCGGTTGGCTTTGTAATCGGGGTACATTTCGTGCCTGAATGTGTCGGCATGTACATCGAAAACTACCGCTACGTGCGACATGTCTTCTTCGGTTAAAACTTGTTCGAGGGTATTGGTGAAGCCCAGTATGGCCGAGGTGTTCTGCCCTTTTGAGTTAAAACGCGGATTCCGTATAAAAGCAAAGTATGAACGGTAAATGAGTGCATAAGCATCGAGCAGAAAAAGCTTTTGGGTTTCTTTTGTTTCCATAATTTAAAGGTTGTCGTTGGCATTCCATTCGGCATTCGAACTACTGGTTTCGTATAGTACCACTTTTTTCAGTTCGATTCCTTCGGGCAGTTTGGGTTTAATTTTCGACACAATCCATAGCACCAGGTTTTCGCAGGTAGGTTGAAAATCGAAAATGAAGTGGCGCTCGAACATTTCGCCCAGGGTTTCGAGCTGTTTTTTTGGGGCTTCTTTGTAAACGGCAATCGAATGGTCGAGCCGGTTTACAATTTCGTCTTTTACAATGCGCTTTAAATCGCCAAAGTCGATTACCATCCCATTTTTGGTGTTTTGTGGGTCGTTAATGGGTTCGCCCATAACCGTTACATAAAGTTTGTAGGTGTGCCCGTGGATGTTTTTGCAAAGCCCGTCGTAGTTCCAGAGGGCATGTGCCATTTCAAAATCGTAAAATTTTGTAACACGTATTTTATTTGACATTATAAACTTTGTTTTTAGTTATTAATGATGTTGTTTTAGAGTAAACAAAAAGAGGTCAAAAAAGTTAAAAGCATGTATTTTTCTGAATTGCTTAATCGGCACAGGCGCAAGTTTTCATACAGTCAATCATTTGGCCAAGTACTTTATGTTTGGTAAAGTAGAAGGTGTTTTTTCCTTTTCGCTTTGAGCATAATACACCCTTGTCTTTTAAAATCCCTAAATGATGCGATGCCGTCGATTGTTCAATGTTAAGCAGTTCGTGAATTTGAGTTACGGTAAGTTCTTCGCCTTCTTTCAATAAGTTAAGTATCGAAATGCGCAAAGGGTGAGCCATTGCTTTGAGCATTGCAGTTGCCCGGTTTAAATTTTGTTGGTCGAGTTCTTGTGTTGACATGCTTTTTCTATTTCAATAGTTCATTACTATTTTCTAAGCCACTGACAATGAGTTTATTGTGCTTTATGAAAATGATTATATAAGTTACTGTTCTCTAATTTGTTGCGAACAAATTCTAATGTCTCATGTCTAAAATCTAATGTACTATTGTATTTGATGCTTACAAAATTATAAATATTCGTCAAAGAACGAATTTGTTCGTAAATAAATAGGTCGATAAACTTATACACGAATAATTGGTTATTTTGAGAAACAAACACTTATTTTTGGGCTTTTTATACGTAATGTCAAAATTAGATCAAATAAAACGGCCGGTTGCCGAAGAGTTAAAGCAGTTTGAAAATTTTTTCAGAGAAGCTTCGCACTCCGATGTTTCGATATTGAACACCATGGTTAATTACCTGGTACGTCGAAAGGGGAAACAAATACGCCCGCTCTTTGTGTTTTTATCGGCTAAAATGCATGGCGAAATTAATCGCAGCACTTTTTTGGCTGCTACTTCTATTGAGTTGCTTCACTCGGCTACCCTGGTTCACGACGATGTGATTGACGAATCGTACGAGCGTCGTAATGCCTTTTCGGTTAATGCGTTGTGGAAAAATAAGTACGCCGTGCTGATGGGCGATTTCCTGCTTTCGAAAGGTTTGCTTATTGCGACCAAGGAGAAAGAGTACGAAACGCTTGATATTATTTCGCGTGCGGTTAAAGAAACCATCGAAGGCGAAATGTTGCAGAGCGAAAGAAGTCGTAAGCTCGACATAACCGAAGAATCGTATTTCGATATTATCTCAAAAAAAACAGCCTCGCTTATTGGTACCAGTTTGGCTGTTGGTACGCATTCGGTGGTTAAAAACGATTTGATAATTGAAGAAATGCGCGAAATTGGTGTTTTGGCCGGCCTTGCTTTTCAAATTCGCGACGATATATTCGATTACGAAGAAAAGGGGATTGTTGGGAAACCTATCGGGAACGATATTAAAGAACAAAAAATAACCTTACCTCTCATTCATTTGCTCAATCATTCTGAAAAAAAGGAGCGGAAACGCATTATCAACATTGTAAAGAAGAAAAACCATCATAAGCGCGAGGTTGAAGAACTGATAACCCTCGTTCGAAATGGTGGAGGGCTGGAATATGCATCGGAGCAAATGAACCAATACTGCAACGAGGCCATACAGCGTTTAATGGTTTTTCCCGAAAGCGAAGCCCGCGATGCACTGTGTGCTTTGTTTCGCTATATTATCAGTCGTAAAAGATGAAAGCAGCCCTTTTGGAGCTGCTGCAAATTCTGGAAGCATCCGGACACCCATTCCGGAAACATCCGGACGGCCATTCTGGAATGATCCGGACACCCGTTCCGGAAACA
>JAFGGY010000212.1 GCA_016930365.1 Prolixibacteraceae bacterium
CGGACTTATGGGCTCGAGAACTTTTTTCAACCGAAGATAAAGCTCTGCGATACATGTTTTACACCCATAAACGGGTGTCACAATGGATATTTCTATATTTGAGTTCATAACAAACTTATCTTTCAATCCTACTTTATCGCCCCGGCAAACAACTGAACGTCGGTTTCGGTGATTTCGGAACCGCACAGAATGATCAAACGTTCGATTACATTGCGGAATTCGCGTATATTGCCCGTCCAGGTACGTTTTTGAAGTTCGGCAATGGCATCGGTTGTAAGTGTTTTTACCGGCATACCATATTCACCGCAAATTTGCTCAATAAAGTAATCAGCCAGCAATGGTATATCTTCAAGGCGGTCGTTCAACTTCGGCACATTAATAATTATTACGCCCAGGCGATGAAACAAATCTTCCCTGAAATTTCCTTTTTCGATTTCCTGCTGTAAATTTTTATTGGTTGCCGCTACAACCCGCACATCAACCTTTATTTTTTTGTCGCCACCAACACGGGTAATAACACTTTCTTGCAGGGCTCGCAATACTTTAGCCTGTGCCGAAAGACTCATATCGCCAATTTCGTCGAGGAAAATAGTACCACCTTCGGCTTGCTCAAATTTACCTTTGCGTTGTTTAACCGCCGAGGTAAACGCTCCTTTTTCGTGTCCAAAAAGCTCACTTTCTATCAGTTCCGATGGAATGGCTGCACAATTCACTTCGATAAACGGGCCACCCGAGCGACTGCTCAAATCGTGTAAGCGACGGGCAAACAACTCTTTGCCGGTTCCATTAGCCCCGGTTATAAGAACCCGGGCATCGGTAGGAGCAACCTTATCCACCATTTCAATCATTTTGGTAATGGCCTCCGAGTTGCCAATAATATCGTACTTCTTGCTTACTTTTTTCCGCAAGGTTTTTGTTTCGTTCACCAGGGTCGATTTGTCCATGGCATTTCGAATCGTAATCAGCAAGCGATTCAAATCGAGGGGTTTTTCAATAAAGTCGTAAGCACCTTTTTTTATAGCCTCAACAGCAGTATCGATGTTTCCATGACCACTAATCATTACCACTGGAGCGTCGGGTTGCTTTTCCACCAAATGAGGCAATAATTCAATACCATCGGTATCGGGCATTTTTATATCGCATAAAATTACATCGAACTCCGAATTTTTTACATGCTCTTGCGCTTCGTTGGCATTTGCAGCCAGTTCGACCTCGTATTTTTCGTACTCCAAAATGTCTTTCAGCGTGTTTCGTATTGCACGTTCGTCGTCAATCACCAATATTTTAGCCATAATTACAAATCTCTGTTTTTATTCTAACCGGCAAAATAACAATAAAAAATGCAAAACTGTTAGCTAACTGAACGAAATACACTATTTTTGGTTTTCAAAACAATCAGAAGCTATGTTTTCTACACAAGTATATGTACAGCGCCGAGAGGCTTTGAAAGCAAAAATGAAAAACGGGATTATTCTATTTCTGGGCAACGAAGAATCGCCTATGAATTATCCCGACAACCCATATCCATTCAGGCAACACAGTTCATTTCTATATTATTACGGCATCGATCGCCCATCGCTTGTAGCCACAATCGACCTCGACAACCAACAGGAAACCATATTTGGAGATGAGCTTACCCTGGATGAGATTGTGTGGATGGGCAACCAGCCTTCGATTAAAGAACAGGCGGAAAAAGTGGGGATTTACGAGGTGCTTCCCTCGGTTAAACTCTACACTTTTTTACGCGAGGCCATTGCTTCGGGTCGCGACATTCACTTCTTACCGCCCTATCGCCCCGAGAACAAAATAAAACTGCTACGTTTGTTAAACATCCGTCCCGACCAGTTTGCGCTTAAATCGTCGGACGATCTATTGAAAGCGGTAATTGCACAACGTGAAATTAAAAGTAAAGATGAAATTGCTGAGATAGAAAAAGCAGTAAACTGGAGTGTTGAAATGCATGTAGCTGCCATTAAATACGCCAAACCGGGCATGAAAGAAGCCGAAGTAATGGCCAAGGTAGCACAGGTTGCACTTGAACACCAGGGACAGCCATCGTTCCCGATTATTGCAACCGTACATGGCGAAATACTTCACAACCATAACTACTCACACACTCTGAAAAAAGGTCAGCTGTTTTTGCTCGATGCTGGTGTCGAAACGCCAAGGCATTACGCCGGCGACCTGACCAGCACATTCCCCGTATCGAAACATTTTTCGAAAAAGCAAAAAGAAATCTATCAACTGGTACTTGACGCACACTACGCCACAGCCAATATGCTTCGTCCGGGCATCACATTTAAAGATGTTCACATGCATGCATGTCGGGTTATTTTTGAAGGACTTAAAGATATGGGCATCACCAAAGGCAACACCGAAGAAGCAATAATTGAAGGCGCCCATGCCCTGTTTTTCCCTACCGGCTTAGGCCACATGATGGGGCTCGATGTTCACGACATGGAAGACCTGGGCGAAATAAACGTGGGCTACGCTCCGGGCGAATCGAAAAGTGCTCTTTTCGGCTTAAAATCGTTACGATTGGCCAAAGAGCTTTTAACGGGACATGTACTCACCATCGAACCCGGTATTTACTTTATACCAGAGCTAATAAAACGATGGAAAGCCGACAAAAAATTTGAGCACTTCATCAACTATAAAAATTTACGACCATTCATGAATTTTGGAGGCGTTCGTATTGAACAGGACTACCTGATAACCAAACGCAGCTCAAAATTGCTTGGCCGTAAAAAGCCTATGGAAATTAATGAAATTGAAAAATTGAGGCAATAAAACCTTATTCTTTGCTCAATAAACCAATTATCAAACCCTTAATCTCGGCCAGATTTTTCATTCTGCCATACAAACTGTAACCGGGGTAATTTTCTTGACCAATATCGCCAAGTATTTGGTGTCCGTGGTCGGGGCGCAAAGGTAAAACCCAATCTTCACCGGTTATAGCAGCTCTTCGTTGGCCTTCGTTCAGAAGCTCTTTAACAACCCCTACCATATCAACATCTCCATCAAAAAAAGTTTGTTCCTGAAAGTTCAGGCCTTCATCGCGTATCACATTACGTAAGTGAACAAAATGTATATATGGAGCCACTTCGCGGGCTATTTGAGTTAAATTATTAAAATGACCAACCCCTAACGAACCGGTACAAAGCGTTATACCGTTCGAAGGCGAATCGACCATAGCCACAATATCTTTCAAATCGCTTACCGTGCTTACAATACGCGGCAAACCCAGCAAATTCCATGGCGGATCGTCGGGGTGAACAGCCATTTTTATACCCAACTCTTCGGCCACAGGCACAACCTGATTTAAAAAATAACACAAATGCTCTTTGAGTTTTTTTCGATCGATGCCTTCGTAACTTTTCAGCATGGCCTTAAACGCCTCGGGTGTGTATGTTTCCATTGAACCGGGCAGACCATATAAAATGGTATCCTGCAATTCCTGTTTTTGCCCATCGGTTAACATTTTGTAATAAGCTTCGGCCTTTTCAATAACTTCGGGTTTATAATCGGCGTGTGCATTATTGCGCTTCAGCATAAATATATCAAAAGCAGCAAAAACATGCAGATGAAAACCCGAAGTGTAAGTACCATCTTCTAAATATTGTTTCAGGTTGGTACGCGACCAGTCCAAAATAGGCATAAAGTTGTAACATACAGTGCCGATTGCGCATTGGGCAAGGTTGCGCAACGAGGTTTTATAGTTTTCGATGTGTTGTAAATAATTGCCGCTTTTTTTCTTGATGTCTTCGCTCACAGGCAGGCTTTCGACCACAACCCATGTGAGTCCGGCATCTTCAATCATTTTTTTACGTTCGAAAATTGCCTCCACACTCCACACATCGCCTACCGGTATTTGGTGCAATGCGTTCACAACCCCGGCAGCACCCGCCTGGCGCACCTGGGTCAGGGTTATGCGATCGGCAGGGCCAAACCAACGCCACGAGTAAAGGAAAGAAATGCCCGCCTGCCCCCCAGAGGACAGGTAATGGGCTGTTATGTTGTTGCTTTTATCCATTTAACATTATCATTAAAATGTAGCTTATTATCGGAGCAATTATTAATATCCAAAATCATATAACACAAAGAGGCAAATCAGAGAGCAGTCTGGGTAGAGTTACACTCCACTAAACGAGCTAAAACCACCATCGATTGGTAAAACTACGCCAGTAACAAACGACGCCGAAGCCCCGGATAAAAACAACACGGCACCAATTAACTCGTCAGGCTCGCCAAAGCGTCCCATGGGTGTATTGGCAATAACTTTGTGGCTACGTTCGGTTAACGAACCATCGGGCTTAAGCAGCACAGCACGGTTTTGATGCGTAACAAAAAAGCCGGGAGCAATGGCGTTAACCCTCACCGAACCTTCATACTTCATAGCCAGCTCCATAGCCATCCACGAGGTAAAATTCGAAACGGCCGCTTTAGCCGCCGAATATCCCAGTACCATTGTTATCGACTGCATGGCTGCCATCGATGAAATGTTGATAATACTACCCGACTTTTGCTTGGCCATAAGTTCGCCAAAAACAATTGAAGGCAGAACAGTGCCCTTAAAATTAAGATCGGTAACTTTATCCAGATCGGCAATATCGAGGTCGAACACGGTTTTATCGGGTGTAATATTAGCTCCGGGCATATTTCCACCTGCTGCATTTAACAAAATATCAATTTGCCCAAACTCGTCGATTATCTGTTGGCGAGTTGCCTTTAGAGCCTCCATATCGAGTACATTGGTTTTAAAACCACGGGCTATTCCTCCCTGCTGAACAATTTTATCGGCAGCTTGCGTTGCAGCTTCTTCTTTTATATCCAGAAAAACCACTTTTACACCTGCTCTCGATAACCCACTTCCTATTTCAGAGGCTAATACCCCTCCACCACCTGTCAATACAGCCACTTTGCCTTCGAGGGCAAATAAATTGTCTAAATAACTCATATAATTATTTTGAAAAAACCGGGTTAAATACCCGGCACAAATTTTAGTTGTTTGTTTTCGTAATATTCTAAATTGTTTTCGGGTTTTTCAAAACCATCGGGTATGGGCATTTTCGAAAATTGTTGAAAATACAACACACACGAGTTTCGCCACCAAATAGCATCCTGACGCTGCATTTCAAGCAGTTGTTTAACGTGCTTAAAGCGTTGGTCGTCGATAAAAGGCTCAACCGAGTTCCATTTCTCCTGCATCCAGGTAACCGAATCGGCTCCGGTGTAATATTTATACACCATTTCATTCCACAATGTTCGTCCCGATTTCATCTCATAGTCCCAAGGTAAATGGTGAAACCAAAGCAAGAATTTTTCAGGGCAATCGTCCACCGAATTATAAATACTTCGCAATGGTTCGGGGTATTGACTTACTGCATTACTTCCGTTCACTGTTCGGTCGAAACCGACACCATTTTCCGATGCATTGTGATAATAAACCGAAGTCCAGTCGGGACGGCGACCAGTTACCCATGGGCCGGGACCGTAATGGTGACTTTCGGCCATAATGTGGTGCAAGCCAATTGGGGTACGATAATTCACGCCAATCTCGCGCGATTCCATCATCATTTCAACAACAGGTTCAATTACTGACTTATCATTAGACAAGGTCATTCTTATCCACTCTTCGGCAATTTCCTCTGCACTAAGTGAATTATCCCATGCCAGACGACCAAATGCATACCAGTTCGATTGGCCAAACAAATGACCAGTCCAGTTGCGGTCGGTACCAATATTGGCTACACCTGCAATTGCGGTAATTGGGTAATTGTGCAGTGTTCCGTCAAGAACTTTAGCTACCGTAGAACCTTCGCCCTGAATATGTGTATCGGTGTTAAGGTTTTCAGTATAAAGCGGCGCCAAATAGGTAAGATGAGTGGCGTGGCCTAAATACTCCTGGGTAATTTGGAATTCCATCATGAGCGGAGTTTTTGGCATTGCACCAAAAAGCGGATGATAAGGTTCGCGAGGTTGGAAATCGATGGGACCATTTTTCACCTGTATAAGTACATTATCGTTAAATTTTCCATCGAGCGGAACAAATTCATTATAAGCCTGCAATGCCCTGTCAACAGGCACTTCGTGGCTGTATACAAAAGCACGCCACATAACAATACCGCCATGCGGTTCGAGAGCTTCGGCCAACGTGTTGGCACCTTCGGCATGGGTACGTTTATAATTATGTGGCCCGGGTTGGCCTTCGGAATCGGCTTTTACCAAAAAACCACCAAAATCTGGTATTTTCTTGTAAATATTGTTTGCAATTTGTTTCCAAAACTCTTTCACTTCTTCGTTTAGTGGGTCAGCAGTTTCGAGACCTCCAATTTCGATCGGGGCACTAAAACGAGCGGTCAGATAAACCTTAATCCCGTAAGGACGAAACACATCCGCAAGTGCCGCAGCTTTGTCAATATATTCGTCGGTAAGTACCAGGGCATTAGCGTTTACATTAGTAAGCACTGTGCCATTAATTCCTATTGAAGCATTTGCACGGGCATAGTCAATGTATTGTGGGTAAATATAACGAGGTAGTTTGTGCCAGTCCCAAATCGAGAAACCTGCATAACCACGTTCCACAGTTCGGTCGAGATTATCCCAATGGTTAAGTATGCGCTGCATGTGCTTTGGTGTCTCTACTATATCAAGATCGCTTAACTCCTGGTTGGTTTGCATAAGACGCAATAAATGAAACGTACCGTACAAGGCACCCACATCGGAATTTGACGCAATAAGCAACACATCTTTCCGTCCAATGCGTACATTCTGAATAATATACCCATCGGCAGCCAGGTTGTTAAGCTTCTCCGCAAGGCCAAGCGATTCAATTTGTGTTGATGAAGCAGGAGTACCGATAAGCAATGACTGACTATTCCAGATGTTGTCGATTATAATGTCGGTCGCTAACATTTCACCAAGTGCCAGTTGCAATTCTTGTTTAATCGCATTTACAGTTTCGGATTGACCAGTTACTGCAACAGTACCAAACTGTTTAGCAAGCGAGCGTTGAGTGCGTACATCTTCGAGTGGCTTATATCTTAGCCATAGGTCATAACCATCTTCTGCCACTACGGGCAGGGCTGAAATAATGACAACAAAAAGAAATAAGAGTTTGAATCGTTTCATGTGTCTTTGATTTATTTAATTAGTTAATGATTTTTCTACTTCGCTTACACCTTATAAGCCTCGAATAAAGAGTCATTTGCATTTCAATGTATCGATATTTTATGGGTTATTTTTTTCTTTAAAGATGAATTTCGTATTACAAGATTTGCATTCAATATTTCGTTGCGGGTGTTTTCAGCATTTTTCTCTCCATTAAGAAGGTTTATCAGTTTTTTAGCAGCAAGCATTCCAGCTTCGCGTCCAGGATAATTTATCGTGGTAAGAGCAGGCGAAATTATGGTGGCTACCGGGTCGTTATTGAAACCCACCATTGCAATATCATCGGGGAATTTGTACCCATGTTCCTTAAGGGTAGTCATGCATCCTACAGCAGCCATATCGTTAGCCACAAAAACACCATCGGGAATGTTATTGTTTTCAATAATTTTCTTTGCCGCAAGATTTCCACCCTCCAACGAAAGGGAGTCAACATAAATTACATTGCCAATGCATTCGGGTAAGGTTTCAACAGCTTTCAAAAATCCTGCAATACGTTGATTGTAAACATCGAGATGAGATTTAATGGTAACATGAATAAGCCGTCTGCATCCCTGATTAATTAAATGCTTTGTTGCTTCGTACGATGCTTTTTCGTTATCGATACTGAAACATATGCTGTCGGTTTGGCTTGGAATCCTATCGAAAAACACAACCGGCACATTACTTTTTCTGAATCGGTTGAAATACGATAAATCGCTATTTTCGACAGTAAGTGAGGCAATAACACCATCGACCCGACTGTTAAACATGGTTAGAGCGTTTTGTGCTTCTTTTTTAGCCGACTCGTGCGACTGGCTAATAATTAAATTATACCCTTCGGAACTGGCCACTTCTTCCATACCCGCAAGGCATGCCGATAAAAAACTACTATCGAGCCTTGGAACAATCACACCAATGGTGTTTGTACGACGAGTACGCAGGTTACTGGCAAAAGCATTGCTGCGATATCCCATTGTTTGAGCACATTCCTCAACTTTTGCCCGAGTACGTGCATTAATAACTGGATTTCCTTTCAGCGCACGGCTCACGGTCGATGCCGATAAACCAAGCACCTTAGCTATATCGTATATGGTGGTTTCTTTTTCCACAATCTCCAACGCTTTATACTAATCAGTACGGCAAAGATAAGAATTGACTTTTTAAAAATGCAACCGATTGCAATAAATGTTTATTTTTGTTATTTATTGGCAGAAATCCATCTGTAAAATGTATATTGCGTATCAATGTTGTCCGGTTAAGCAAAAACTATTTGTAAAGACTGCCTCGCCGTGCTCGCAATGACTTCATTATGTGTTTGTTAGCACTGTGGGAGGGAGTTGGTTGGCGGCTTCGCC
>JAFGGY010000213.1 GCA_016930365.1 Prolixibacteraceae bacterium
GATTTGGGTTTGGCTGAATATATGCAATCAAAAACCAGCGAAGTGATGACTTCAATGTTGGCCGATTTCAAAGAATTGCAAGCCCGTGGACTCATTAGAAGCAATATGAACATGCAGTTCTACCTGTATGTGGCTAGTAAGTTAAGTGTGTTTATGGACGACCCCTATTTGTTGTCGCTTTTTTCGAACCCTGAAGATTTGGTAATGGAGTTTACCAACTTATTTGCATACGGTATGTCGCCCCGAAGTATATAGAAGATGAAAAGAATCATTCCCATATTGCTTATCGTTGCTGCATTTTTTGTAAACAAAGTTTTTGCACAGGATGTCAGCTACAAGGGGCAGGCTTCGGCATGGACAAACTACAACCCGGCCAACGAGCTTGATTTGTGGGGCGGTGCGCGTTATATTCCACAGTTTAATTTCGAATACGGAACAGTTGCGAAAGGCCTTTTTGATATTGAAGCCTCGGCAAATATGAACGGAACACTCGGTACATTTCCTTTCGATACCTTGTACTCCCATGGTAAGGTCAAACCCTACCGTTTATGGGCGCGCTACTCAAACCGACAGCTTGAAATAAGGGCAGGCTTACAAAAAATCAACTTTGGTTCGGCCTCGATGATTCGTCCGCTGATGTGGTTCGACAAGCTTGACCCACGCGACCCCCTGCAACTTACCGATGGCGTGTGGGGCATACTGGGGCGCTATTATTTTCTTAACAATGCCAACGTATGGCTGTGGGCATTGTATGGTAACAAAGAAGCGAAAACATGGGAGATTGGTAATACCAGTCAGCAGCGGCCAGAATTTGGTTGGCGCTTGCAATTGCCTGTGCCAAAAGGTGAAGTGGCTTTTTCGTACCACAACCGCGAAGTGGATAAAAGTGGTATGGGCGAAATACCTGCCATTGTTGAAATTGTAAACGAAAACCGCTTTGGCCTCGATGGGAAATGGGACCTTGGTGTTGGCTTATGGTTTGAGGCGGCATGGATGCAAAAAAGCAAAAGCATGGGCATGTTTACTAACCAGGTTTCGGCCTGCGTAGGTACCGATTACACGTTTGGAGTTGGCAATGGAATTAACATAGTATTCGAGCAGTTGCTGTTTGCCTACGACGAAAAACCCTTTGTCCTTGAAAAACCTTACACGTTTTCAACTCTTTCGGCAAATTATCCCTTGGGGTTTAGCGATAACCTGAGTGCCATGTTTTATTACGATTGGAATAACAACGATATATACAACCTGGTGACCTGGAACCATCAGTTCCGTCGCTTCACGTTCTATGCAATGGGGTATAGCAACCCAAAGAATTATAACATCCCGCTTACGGCCAACGAGGTGAATTTGTTTGCCGGAACGGGGGTGCAATTAATGTTAGTTATATACCCCTAAATCCCCTGAAGGGGACTTGAGGAACTACCAGATTTTAAGATTAATGCTTTTAATGAAACTTAAAAATTTAAATAAATGAACGAAAGTAATAATAACGCAGAAAGTAAAAACACCCCTTTAGGGGGTTTGGGGGTAAAGTCCCCTTTAGGGGATTTAGGGGTCGAAAGAAACAATAACGCAGAAACTCAAACCCCCCCTTCAGGGGGCGGGGGGGTTATCATCACAACTTCTCAACTCATCAAACGCTTTCCCATGGGGAAAGGTGAGTTTACAGCGCTCAAAGGCATCGACCTTGAGTTTGGTATCGGTGAATTTGCCGGGCTGATAGGTCCCAGCGGTTCGGGTAAAACAACGCTGCTCAATATTTTGGGTTCGCTCGATTCGCCAACCGAGGGCGAGGCCATTGTGCTTGGGCAGTCGGTGAGTAAGCTTAGTGCCAAAGGTGCTGCACGCTTACGGAAGGAAAGCCTCGGTTTTATCTTTCAAAGTTATAACCTCTTACAGGTGCACACCGTGTTCGAGAATGTTGAATTCCCGTTGCTGTTACTGAACTACACTGCTGCCGAGCGCAAAAAAATGGTGATGGATGCCCTCGAGTGGGTGGGGCTTACCGACAAAGTAAAATCTAAACCACCCAAACTTTCGGGAGGAGAATGCCAGCGGGTGGCTATTGCCCGTGCTATGGTAAAACGCCCGTCTTTAGTACTGGCCGATGAGCCAACAGCCAACCTCGACGCGGCTAACTCGCACAATATCCTTAAAACCATGGAGAATCTGAACCGCCAACTCAAAACCACTTTCCTTTTTGCCACGCACGACGAAAAGGTAATTGGATACCTAAAGCGAAAAATCTTCCTGAAAGACGGGTATGTTGATAAGGATGAACTTGTAAACAATTAAAACGAAGCATTATGTGGTTAGCAATAAAACTGGCGTATCGTAACCTGATTGGTGCGGGTTTGCGTACCTGGCTCAACGTACTGGTGCTTTCATTTTCGTTTGTGGTTATTATATGGATGAAAGGCATTATGGTAGGCTGGGATTATCAGGCCAAAACCGATATGACCAATTGGCAGATTGGTGCCGGGCAATATTGGCATGAAAACTACGACCCCTACGACCCATTTACGTTCGATGAAAGCCATATTGAAATTCCGGAATTGCTAAAGTCCGAAATTTCGAACCAAAATATAACGCCCATGCTCATTGCTCAGGGAACTATATATCCGCAAGGGCGCATGCAATCGGTGGTGCTTAAAGGCATTGACCCCACACAAAAGGTGTTGTATTTGCCAAGCGAGAAACTCGATACTGCAATTACAGCCTTGCCAGCGTTTGTCGGTCAGCTTATGGCAAGTAGCATGAAACTTACAGTTGGCGACAGGGTTATGCTGCGTTGGCGCGACGAAAACGGTACGTTCGATGCTGCTGAAATCGAAATTGTTGATATTTTTTCATCCAATGTGCCGGCGGTTGAAACAGGACAGGTATATATTCCTCTCGATAAGTTACAGCAAATGATAGGGCTCGAAAACCGAGCGACCATTTTTACGTTTAACGAAAATTTTAAAAAAGAAAACACGCCCGATGGGTTAGTGCTTAAAAGTAAGGATGAGCTCACTAAGGCGGTTGACGATATGATAAAAACCAAAAATTCCGGACAATCGGTGTTCTATTTCATATTGATTTTACTGGTTATGCTGGCTATTTTCGATACGCAAGTGCTTTCAATTTTCAGGCGGCAAAAAGAAATTGGAACTTACATTGCCCTGGGTTATACACGCCGCCAGGTGGTTGGTTTGTTTACCGTTGAAGGAGGTATGCATGCTATACTTGCTGCTGTTGTTGCAGCAGCATACGGGATACCGTTTCTGGCTTGGCAGGCCAAAGTGGGTTTTACCATGCCGGTTGATACAAGCGAGTTTGGAATGGCAATAGCACAAACACTTTATCCGGTGTATGGTGTTGGCTTAGTTTTGGCTACAACATGTATTGTGTTGATTGTTACAACGATAGTAAGTTATTTTCCATCGCGAAAAATTGCAAGAATGAATCCAACTGAAGCTTTAAGGGGGAAAATACAATGATAAAATTTCTAATAAAAGGCCTGTTGCGCGATAAAAGCCGCAGCCGAATTCCGGTTCTGGTCGTGGCTGTAGGGGTAATGCTTACCGTGTTTATGCACGCGTTTGTTACAGGTTATATGGGCGATACCATCGAAATGAATGCCCGCTTTACCCATGGGCATGTAAAAGTGATGACCCGTGCTTATGCCGAGGAAATGAACCAAATGCCTAACGACCTGGCATTGCTTGAGGTTGATGAATTGACCAATAAGCTAAATGCAATGTTCCCTGATGTGATTTGGTCGCCGCGTATTCAGTTTGGTGGTTTGGTCGATGTACCCGATAAGAATGGAGAAACACGTTCGCAGGGACCGGCTTTTGGAATGGCACTCGATTTTTTATCGGCTCACAGTGCCGAGGTTAAACGTATGAATATTGAAAAAACGCTGGTGCGTGGTAGTTTAATTACCAAGCCCGGACAGGCATTGTTAAGTGAAAAATTTGCTCAAAACCTGGGGCTTAAGCCTGGAGATGAGTTTACACTTATTGGTTCAACCATGTACGGAAGCATGGCTTTTTACAATTTTACCTTAGCCGGCACCGTTACTTTTGGCGTTGAGCAAATGGACAGGGGCGCACTGTTGGTCGATATTTACGATGCGCGTATAGCTCTTAATATGGAAAATGCAGTGGGTGAGTTGATTGGCTTTTTGTCGGATGGCTTTTATAATAACGATGAAGCCAAAGCCATTGCATCGGAATTTAATGCAGTTTATGCCGAAACCGAAGATGAATATGCCCCGGTAATGAAAACCCTTGCCCAGCAGGGAACGATGGGGCAGTATGTAGCTTTGGTCGATGTTTGGACGGTGTATATTTCGATGGTATTTGTTATTGCTATGGCTTTGGTGCTTTGGAATGCAGGTTTGTTGGGTGCTTTACGCCGTTATGGCGAGTTTGGCATTCGGCTGGCCATGGGCGAAGAGAAACGCCACGTGTTTAATACGCTCATTTACGAATCGTTTGTGATTGGAGTGTTAGGAACCATACTGGGAACTGCTTTTGGCTTGCTTTTTTCGTGGTTAATGCAAACTTATCCCATCGATATGTCGGCCATGCTCGAAGGTGCAACCATGATGATGCCTACTCAAATAAAAGCTCGTATAACACCTGATACTTATTATATTGGATTTATTCCGGGTTTGCTTTCAACTGTAGTTGGCTCTGCACTAGCAGGGATTGGTATATTTAAACGCAAAACATCGCAGTTGTTTAAAGAGCTGGAGGCGTAAAAACACCTCAGGCTTCTAAAGTGTACTTTAATTACCTGCTGAATATTGCTGGTTTAGTGCAAATTAACTAACTTTGTTGCAAATTGTAAATGTAACTTTCAAAATGCAAAAATTAATTAATAGGAAATATGCCGAGGTGGTTGAGATGAACCGAAAAGTATTTCCGGTTACAGCGATACTCGGTCCTCGGCAATGTGGAAAATCTACTTTGGTGAAAATGCTCTCCCGAAAGATTGATTCGTTGGTTTATTTGGACCTTCAAAACATGGAAGATGTGAATAAACTGAGCGATACCCGGCTGTTTTTCCGAAACAATGAAGATTCGGTAATTTGTTTGGATGAAATTCAACAAATGCCTGAACTGTTCAGTGATTTAAGGAGTATTATTGATTCGAACAGGCAAAAGGGGCGTTTTATTATTTTGGGTTCAGCATCGCCACAATTGATACAAAGTAGTTCTGAAACTTTAGCCGGAAGAATTGGTTTTGTAGAGCTTACCCCTTTTTTGGTTTCAGAGTTAATTGTGAATGATGTAAAGTCGTACTCGATGAACGAATATGTTTCCAGGGGCGGTTTTCCCGAAAGTTATTTGGCCGAAAATGACGAAGCAAGCCGGTTATGGCGCGAGAATTTTATCCGTACATACATTGAACGCGATTTGCCCCAGATAGGTGTGCAGTTGCCATCGCTGCAAATCAGGCGTTTGTTAACCATGTTTTCTCATTTGCAGGGACAGTTGTTCAATTCGAATAAATTGGCTGCATCGATGGGGGTTACTCATCCTACCATACGGCGTTATCTCGATTTATTCGAACAAACTTTTTTGGTCAGGTCGTTGGAGCCTTATATTATTAACGTTAAAAAACGCTTGATAAAATCACCTAAAGTTTATATACGCGACTCAGGTCTGCTTCATCAACTGTTGCAAATAAGCGATTTCAATCAGCTTTTGGGGCACCCGGTTTTTGGCAGTTCGTGGGAGGGAATTGTAATTGAAAATGTGATTGCCGAAATGCCCGAATGGCAACCTTATTTCTATAGAACGGCTACCGGTGATGAAATTGATTTGGTAATGGTAAAAGGCGACCGGAAAATTGCTATTGAATGCAAAGCATCGACTGCTCCACAATTGACAAAAGGCTTTTGGACGGTTATAGATGATATTCAACCTGAGCACGTTTGGGTGGTTGCTCCCATTAACGATAGTTACCCTATTAAAGAGAATGTTACCGTATGTGGGTTGTCACAAATTGTACAAGAGGTAAAAAATATTTGAATATGAGAACAATAACATTATTAATAGTCTTGTTTCTGGCACTCACTGGCTTTTCGGCTCCCGATGCCAGCGAAATACTTAAAAAGGTTGACCAAAACCTTTCGTCGGAAAACCGTGTGATGGAATCGACCATTACTATTCATGGTAAACGCAACTCGCGAACCATGACCTCGCGCAGCTATGCCGTTGGTACCGAAAAAGCTTTTACCGAGTACCTTTCGCCGGCACGCGATGCCGGTACTAAAATGTTGAAACTCGAAAATCAGCTGTGGATTTATTCTCCCTCGACCGACCGCACCATACAAATATCGGGGCACATGCTTCGGCAAAGTGTGATGGGCAGCGACCTGTCGTACGAGGATATGATGGACGACCGCAAACTAACAGATACTTACACCGCTACCTTAGAAGGCACAGAGACCGTTGATGGGAGAGAGGTGTACCTCATCAGCCTCGAAGCTAAAGTGGATGATGTTGCTTACCATAGCCAAAAAATGTGGGTCGATACCGAACGCTTTGTGCCGCTTAAGCAGGAAATGTTCGCCAAAAGCGGGCAGTTGCTCAAGCGACTCGAAATGCGTGATGTGGAGAAAATTTCCGGTCGCTGGTTTCCGCGTACCATGGTGTACAAAGACATGCTCAAGCAGGGCGGCGGCACCGAATATACCGTTACCAAAATCGAATTCGATGTGGACATTCCCGAGTATATTTTCAGCAAGGCGGCGTTGAAACAATAGATTTTGATATTTGTTTTGATAGAACTATATCAGCGATAAGTGGTTGTTTATGAATTCTATAACATTACAAACCAATGCGTTTTTATAAGGGTAAGTATCTGATGCCGGAGTGATAATAAAATTATTTTTTGTCCCCATGTCTTCAATACCAATAAAGAATCCCTTGGTTGGCTTAGGTGCGTTGCTGTATTTAATTTCGATACAGGCTAATGGTTTTTCAGCTTTAACCAGTACCAAATCGACCTCCGTACCTGTGTGGGTGCGGTAAAAATACATTTTTAATGTTTTTGGCTTGTGGTACATTATCTGTTCAATTACATACCCTTCCCACGATGCACCAATGATTGTGTTATACGTAAGTTGGTCGAAATGGGTAATGGATAATAGGGCGTGCAAAATACCACTATCCTTAATATAAACCTTTGGCGATTTTATAAGCCTTTTCGATGAATTTGTAAACCAGGGTTGAAGCCTGTAAATCAAAAATGCTCCCTCAAGCAGGTCGATATATCGGCTTATTACCGGTGTTGTAACTCCAATAGATCGGGAATAGTCTTGTAAATTAAGTAATTGGCCATGGTTATTGGCAAGCATTATCCATAGCTTTCCTGTAATTGATGGGGTTAAATTGTACCCGAATAAATTGGTTAAATCGTTTTGAACGTAAGTTCGTATAAGACCCTCCATCCATTCAATATAAGTATCATCGTCGGGAGCCAAAAGTGCCATTGGAAAACCTCCTCGAAACCAATGTTGCTGTAATGATAATCTTGGAAATACTTCTTGTAGTTTTAAAGGATTAAGGTCCAGGTATGAAACCCTTCCCGTTAAGCTTTCTGAAACACCTTTCACTAAGCCAGGTGTTGCTGATCCAAGCAAAAGGAAACGGCCATTTTTCCTGTTTGAATCTATAAGGCTTCGTAAAATAGGAAAGAGAAATGGTTGCGACTGTATTTCGTCTAAGATGATTAGTTTGTTTTGATGATATTCGAGAAATGTCTCGGCATCTTCACCAAATTTTGCCAAATCGCGTGGGCTTTCCAAATCGAGGTAAAGACAGTTGTGTTCTTTGTTATTTGCAACTTGAAGGGACAGAGTAGTTTTACCCACCTGTCGTGGTCCCAAAATAACCACAGCAGGTGAATTGTTCATCTTTTTTAGCAAGTTTTCAAAATCTGATCGTGCAATATCCATGAAGCAAATTTAGTTATTAACCTTGAAAAATGAAAGTGAAAGTATGGAATTTCAAGGTAAAATTGATTTTGATGGAGAGATACCCGTGTATATTTTTAGCAAGGCAGCGTTGAAAAAGTAACATTTCAGATCAAACAATATCACACGGTGTTGGTTAGTTTCATAAAAGATTAAAATTATGGAACTTATAAACAAGAAATTCGTAGCAATAATACATCAGATTTTTGAAGACCTGGAATTGTGGTATCCGGTTATCCGGTTACGCGAAGCAGGTGCTGAAGTTGTGTTGGCCGGAGAGAAAGCCGGTAGTCAATACACAGGAAAAAACGGAGTTCCGGCCACCGCCGATATTGGTTATGACGAATTGGATGTGAATGAATATGATGGATTGATTATCCCCGGCGGTTATGCACCCGACAAGATGCGCCGTTACCCTAAAGTTTTGGATTTTGTAAAACAAATGGACAAAGCCGGGAAGCCTATAGGTATAATTTGTCATGCCGGTTGGGTTACAATTTCTGCCAATATTTTGAAAGGACGTAAGGTTACCAGTGTAGGCGCTATTAAGGATGATATGGTGAATGCAGGGGCAAACTGGGTTGATAAGCCTGTAGTGGTCGATAAAAACCTTGTTTCGAGCCGCACCCCGGTTGATTTGCCTGAGTATATGAAAGCATATCTTGAATTGTTTAAGTAAACATTTTAACACATAAATTATGAAGAAATCAATACTGTTTATTTTAATTTTCTTAGTGATTGGTTTGGTATTGGGTTACCTTATATTTGGACGGATATCCGGTGAGTACGTTAATATAAGTGCCATTTTTAGCCAATCCGAAAATGTGCTCGAATCTATAGGGAGAAATATTGCCGGTTTGGAACAAATGCGCCAAAATATACTCATCTCAGGTGGTGTAGGTGCTGTTCTGGGGTTGATATTATTTCTGTTCCGTCGCAAATAAGAGTGGTGTAGGAGATAATAATACGTTCCAGGCTATGTTGCTTATTAAGAGCTGTACAGCTTTTTTTAGCTTATTGATATGTTGAAATTGAAACGATTTTTGTTCATGTTTAAAAGTTTATTTGGTTTTAATGTGTTCTATTGTGACGTTTGTAACTGCTTAAACGTCAATTGTATTTTAAAGTTGTTGTTGAATAATGCTGTAAATCATTTTAAAACGATATAGTTTTGTTTTGAAAGAATGGTTTTATGGAAATAATAAATTTACCACCACCGCAAACAGATTTCGATTTCCCTTTGATGAAAGCACTTGCCCTGCGCCGTACAAAGCGTAAGTGGTTGGAAAAACCTCTGTCCGAACAAGAAATATCGAACCTGTTGTGGGCTGCTTGCGGTATAACCCAGCCAGAAACAAAGCGCGCCAAAAGCAAACGTACAGTCCCCTCGGCCTGCAATTCGCAAGAGATAAACGTATATGTGGTACTTGAAAATGGGCTTTTTCTTTATAACGAAACCTTGCATCAACTCGAGAAAATCCATTCCGATGACATGAGGCAGGATATTGGTACGCAAAAAATGATGCGTTCGGCTCCGCTAGGGCTGGTTTATGTAGCCGATTTTTCAAAAATGAAATCTTTGTTATTCAAAAGCGACCAAGATAAACTGATAACAGCTTCGGCCGATACAGGCTTTATTAGCCAAAATGTTTATTTGTATTGTGCTGCGGCTGGATTGAGCACTGCTGTACTCGGACTTGTTAACCGGCAAAAGCTTCACAAAACCATGAAATTAAATAACAATCAAAGGGTTATGTATAGTCAGGTGGTGGGGCTTTTGAGCTGAAAATCAGTCTAATTTTTATACAATAAAAGCTATCTCTAAAATGAATTCTTTAGCAATTATTTTTCAAGCGAAAAGTTATGTTGCAATATTGATATTATAAAAAATAATTGAATTCAAACTTTAAGGAATCAGTGATTTATGTAAATAATGTCCAAATGGATATAATGAGTTGGATTTGACTTCGCATCAACTTTGCTATATGTTTTATTTAAGGTATTTGAAGCTATTTTTCTTTCGGGATAATTACCATTCTGTTTGCTTTAATGTTTAAAGTTTTACCCGATGCCAAAGTGAAATGGAAATCGGTATGGATAGGCGGAATGGTAACTTCGTTGTTATTTGTGGTTGGTAAAACAGCGCTGGGCTTATATTTCGAAAAAGCTAACCCGGGAACAGGATATGGTGCTGCCGGTTCAATCATCCTCATTTTACTTTGGAGTTCCTATTCATCGATGATTGTTTTCTTTGGTGTCGAGTTCACCAAAGTCTTTTCTGGCCACTTTTACGGTGTAGTTCCCCCATCCGAAATTGCAAAAAAACAACCCGATAGTCTCAAAAAAAACAATTAGCGTACAAGTAAGTAGTATATATACAATTAATTAAGTTCTTATTATTAAAATATTAGCCATGAACCTGTCATTTCAAAAAATGTTTTTCGCAATAGCAACCGTAATTGCTCTTTTTGCCATACTAGTATTAGCAAAAGCTATTCTTATACCATTAAGCATTGCTTTGCTTTTATCCTTTATTCTATTTCCTTTAGCAAAAAGGATTGAAAAATTGGGAATGAATAGAATACTGGCAGCATTTCTCTCCATTTTTACAATGATTTTAATTATTGGGGGAGCCATATTCTTTTTCTCTACTCAAATCATCGAACTTACCGATGAATTCTCAAACTTCAAGAATAAAATCATTCATCTTTTTGCAGAGTTCACATTTTATTTCAATGACAATGTTAGCATAATTCCTAATTTGGAGAAAAATGAGCTGACTGAGCGTATGCAAACATGGATTAGTGAATCAACCGGCTCACTTGTAAGTAAGACGGTTAGCAGCACAGCCACATTTTTTGTTGGACTGCTGGCAACCTTTGTATTTACTTTCCTGATATTAATTTACAGAAGGGGGTTAACCGAAGCATTTACCCAATTTTCGCCCGAAGAAAAGAGACCAAGAGTTCGGAATATGTTTAAATCGGTTCAGCAAGTAGGGCAAAAGTACCTCGTTGGAATGATTTTTCTCACCATAGTAATTGGTCTGGCAAATAGTATCGGGCTTTTGATTATTGGTATCGATAATCCCTTCCTCTTTGGATTTATGGGTGCTGCTTTAGCAATTATACCTTATATAGGAACATCTGTGGGGGCAATTATTCCAATTTTATATGCTTTTATGTCGTATGATTCTCCTTGGAAAGCAATTGCAGTTGCCATCTTATTTTGGTTCGTTCAGTTGGTGGCGGACAATTTCCTAACCCCAAAAATTGTTGGTGGAAGTTTAAAAATAAATGCCTTAGCTGCCATTTTGAGTTTGTTTATCGGCGCTGCGGTTTGGGGTGTAGCCGGTATGATATTATTTTTACCATTTGCGGCAATGTTGAAAGTGGTTTGTGAAGAATTTGACGAACTTAAACCAATGGCTCTTATCATTGGAAACCACGAGATCAGTAAAAAGAAAGGTAGCAAAATAAACGCCAAGAAATTTATGGCAAAAATACCGGTAATAAAAACGATAATTCACGCAACAACAAAAGCAGGAATTAAATAATCCTTTTAGGAATTTTTGGAATGTTTTCTATAAACAGAAGATTTGTGAAACAAAATCGAACACTCCATAATCACACTAAAAAAGTCCGACCCCAATAATGGAGTCGGACTTTTAGCTTATAAAAATAAAGCTTAATTAATTATAACCTGTATCCCAACGACAAACCAAATCCGGTATTTCTCATTGCCGATTCATCGTTTGGATTACGTTTATCCTCTGGTTTAATGTTTAACATGCCTATTTGAGTATTCAACTGAATGAAAATACCACTTGCCATTTCGTATCCAACAAAAACATTTCCACCGGCATCGAGTGCCTTAAAATAACTTGTTGTTAACGGATCGGCTATTTCAACTATGTTCTTAAATTCAATGTCCGATTCGTAGCTTAAAGCCCCGCCTTCGTGTTTGGCTTTACCCATTATGCCATAAGCCACATAAGGGCCAAATCCTACTAGAACATAACCGTTCCCTAACGAAGCCCGGTAAACCAGGTTAAGTGGCAACTCAATATACGAAATAGAATAGGTGCTGGCAAATAAGCTGTTGGTGTTCTTTGCACCTTTAGTAGTAAAAAGCAATCCGGGTTGAAAATAAAACTCAGGGGCAACAGGAATTAGCATATTAACTCCTGCATGAAACCCAACAAGCATATCGTTTTCGAGCTTTACTCCACCAGCATCTTTGCCGCTAAATGTCTGCATATTAACCCCTCCGAGAATTCCGAACGAGGTTTTTACTGGCTCACCAAGCTGCGCAAATGCGAACGACACCGATAGCATAAGTATTATTGCGATTGAAATTTTTCTTGTCTTCATTTTTATTTGTTTTGTTGAATTAATTATTTGATTTATTTAGCCGCTTCTCTTTCAGCGTCGGCTTTCATTTTTTCGTTAGCAGTGATCAAAAACTCAACTCTTCGGTTTTTTGTCCTTCCATCGGCAGTTTCATTCTCATATTTAGGCACAGTTTCGCCAAATCCTTTTGTATTAACCCTGTTACGTAAAATACCCCTTTCGGTAAGGTATTCCGAAACTGCATATGCTCTTTTTAACGACAAATCTTGATTGTAGCCGGTACTCCCTTTACTGTCGGTATGCCCCTGCAGTTCAATATCGGTATCGGAATAACTATTGAGTACCAGCACCAACTTGTCGAGGTTTTGTTTTGCATCGTTCGAAAGGCCCGATTTATCGAATCCAAACAAAACGTTGCTGTTGAATTCAACTACAATGCCTTCGCCTACCCGTTCAACATTTGCGTCGGGAACAGTTTTCTTTATTTCTTCGGCTTGTTTGTCCATTTTATTACCAATTATAGCACCTGTTGTTCCACCAATAGATGCTCCAATTATTGCTCCCAAAGCAGTGTTCCCGGTTGCCTGACCAATTATAGCTCCCATTGTACCTCCGGTTGCAGTTCCAACAACGGCACCTTTTTGTGTTTTGGTCCAGGTTGCACAAGCTGAAAAGGAAAGCACCAAGCTCAAAATCACTATCGAATTAATGTGTGTTTTTTTCATAAAAATCAATATTTAGTTTATATAGGGTAAAGGTAGTTTGGTGAAACTGCGTTGTTTTATACAACTTGAAAAAAGAGTTACATGATTCACACTTTGAAACCCATGATTTATGCAACTTTTAAAACAAAATGTGTAACAAAACTCCAAGGCTTACAAGGTAGCTTTGTGAAAATCATTTATACTAACAACAATACAGATGAAAAAAATTGTACTTACCATTCTGCTTGCAGCAGGTTTTTTCTTCTTTGGCAACGCACAGGATTACAACACAGGAATTGGCTTAAGGGGCGGATTTGCTAATGGATTAACCATTAAGCATTTTGTCAGTAACAAAGCAGCCTTTGAAGGTATTATTGCAAGCCGTTGGAGAGGTTTGGAATTAACAGGGCTTTACGAAATCCACAACCAAGCATTTCAAACCGAAAGGTTGAAATGGTATATAGGTTTTGGTGGCCATATTGGTTTTTGGAACGGGAGTTATGCAAAATGGGGAAACGAAGGCACTGATTATACTGTAATTGGGCTCGACGGTATTCTCGGGTTGGAATACAGTTTTCTTCAGGTACCTTTTAATATAGGTATTGACTGGAAACCTACTTTTAACTTTTATGGATATAAAGGATTCTGGGCCGATGGAGGCGCAATTTCTTTAAGGTACATTTTCTAAGGAATTTATAAAAACAGATATTCTTGAAAGTTTATTTCAATTAACCCCGATTGCTCCGGCATATCGGGGCTTGTGATGTTAATTCTATCCCCTGAATATTCTATTAATCAGTGAAATATGTAACTAA
>JAFGGY010000027.1 GCA_016930365.1 Prolixibacteraceae bacterium
CTTCGCTTATAATTGGCAACCATGTAAGCTGGTGGGATGGCTTTTGGGTTTTGCATCTAAACCATAAATTTCTGCATAAAGATTTGCACGTTATGATTTTAGAAGAACAACTCAAAAAGAATAAAATATTGAGTAAAGTCGGAGCCTACTCAGTCAATCCCGGTTCGCGTTCAATTGTTGAATCGCTGAATTATACCGCCGAACTTTTGCGCGACCCCAAAAATGCCGTGGTGGTCTATCCACAAGGAAAAATTGCAAGCTTTGCCGGCCCCAATTTTCATTTTAAACCCGGCATCGAATGGGTTTTAAAAAAGAGCTCCGGCATTCAACTATTATTCTACACTGCTTTTGTCGATTATTTTTCGCAGCGCAAACCAAGTCTTTATCTTTACCTGGGCGAAATACCCTTCGCACCATACAGCCTTGAAGAGCTTAGCAATCATTACCGCGATTTCTATACGAACTGCCACGCTCAACATGCAAAAAAAGAATCATGACAACAATTGCCTACATATTATTTGCCCTGCTGCTGGTTCATTTTGTTGTAATCCTGTTTAACTTTCTGTCGAAACCTTATTTATCCCAAGCCAATAAGATTGAAAGCACACCGCTGGTATCGATACTAATTCCAGCCCGCAACGAAGAAGAAAACCTGCCCAACCTTCTATCCGATTTAAAAAAAATCGATTATCCCAACATCGAAATCATAGTTTGCAACGACCATTCGACCGATAAAACATCGGAAATACTGGAACAATTCGTTCAGGATTTTCCGGCACTCAGCTTTTTCACCAATCAGCCCCTCCCCGATGGCTGGGTAGGTAAAAATTTTGCCTGTTACCAGCTAGCTCATAAAGCAAGTGGCGAATGGTTTTTGTTTCTCGACGCCGATGTTCGCATAAAACCCGGGCTTATAAACAAAGCACTAAGCTATGCCCTCTCGAAAAAAGCAGGCTTAGTGTCAATTTTTCCCGAGCAAATAATTGCTACGGAAGGCGAATGGAAAACCATCCCCATTATGAACTGGATTTTGCTTTCGTTTCTCCCCCTGCGACTGGTCGAAATCTGCAAACAGCCTTCGTTATCGGCAGCCAATGGGCAAATGATGTTTTTCGATGCTGCGCTTTATCGTAAAAACCAGTGGCACAACATGGTAAAAAGCAATAACGTTGAAGATATTTCAATTGCCCGCAAGGTCATAGCCATGGAACATTCCGTTTCGGTTCTGCTGGGTAAAAACGATGTATTGTGCCGTATGTACCCCAACTATCAAAGTGCGCTGAAAGGTTTTTCGCTTAATGTACATCAGTTTTTTGTGGGCAGCCGCTTGTGGATGGTTTTGTTCCTTGTCGTTACTTGGTTACGTTTGCCGTTCTATATACTCAGCGGGCAATATGTGCTTTTATTTCTTTCGTTGCTGCTTATTCTAATAATGAAGTATATGATTTCGAGATTAAGCCGAATACGTTTTGCAAAAAATCTCAGATTTCACTTCAACCAGCTTTGGGCTTTTACACTGATGGTTTTCTTCAATATAAAAAATTACCGCAGGAAGCAGTTCGAGTGGAAAGGGCGTATTTACAAGGCATAAAAAAGGGCCATGAAATATCACGACCCAATTTTACTATTTAAAACCCAAGAAATTATTCTTCAACAATGGCTTTCATGGCAGCCATAGCCTCGCGGAGCTTCGCTCCAACTTTTTCAACATCGTGTTCGCGAATTGATTGGTTAACTTCAATTAGCTCTTTGTTATCAACATGAGCCGATTTTCCTGCGTTGAAATTCTTACCAATTACATCAACATCGATTTTCGACATAAAATCGGCCAGCAACGGACGAGCGGCATGGTCGAACAAATAGCAACCATACTCGGCTGTATCTGAAATAATACGGTTCATTTCGTACAATTTCTTCCGTGCAATGGTGTTTGCAATCAGCGGAGTTTCGTGCAGCGACTCGTAGTAAGCCGATTCGCCTTTAATTCCGGTTTCGGTCATCACCTCGTAAGCCAGTTCAACACCTGCTTTTACGAAAGCAACCAGCAGCAAACCGTTATCGAAATACTCCTGCTCGCTGATTTTCATATCGCCTGCCGGTGTTTTTTCAAAACCGGTTTCAGCAGTAGCAGCACGCCATCTCAGCAAATCTTTATCGTCGTTTTTCCAATCTTCCATCATGGTCGATGAGAAAGCACCGCTCATAATGTCATCCATATGCTTTTCGAACAATGGACGCATAATCGATTTTAGTTCGTCGGCAATTTTCGAAGCTTCAATTTTTGCCGGATTACTTAAACGATCCATCATATTGGTAATACCGCCCCATTTTAAGGCTTCGGTTACCGTTTCCCATCCGTATTGTACCAGTTTCGATGCGTAAGCAGGCTCAATGCCTTTTTCGATCATCTTGTCGAAACACAAAATTGAACCGGTTTGCAAAACGCCGCAAAGGATGGTTTGCTCACCCATAAGGTCAGATTTTACTTCGGCAACAAACGACGAATGTAAAACACCGGCTTTGTCGCCTCCAGTTCCGGCACAATATGCTTTTGCTATTTCAAATCCATCGTCGTTGGGGTCGTTTGCGCGGTGTACAGCAATTAATGTGGGCACACCAAAACCACGAAGATACTCGGCACGAACTTCGGAACCGGGCGATTTAGGAGCAACCATAATTACGGTAATGTCATCGCGAATTTGCATTCCTTCTTCCACAATATTAAAACCATGCGAATAAGAAAGACATGCACCTTTTTTCATTAAAGGCATAATATGAGTTACTACCGGTGTATGGTATTTATCGGGTGTAAGATTCAAAATCAAATCACCCTGTGGAACCATATTTTCAATGGTGTCAACTTCGAAATTATTATCAGTAGCATTTTGGTACGATACCTGCTTTTCATCAATTTCTACTTTACGCAGGGCATAGGCCACATCCAAACCGCTATCGCGAAGGTTCAGCCCCTGGTTTAACCCCTGTGCTCCACAACCTACAATTACAATCTTTTTTCCTTTCAGATAATCTACACCGTTGCTAAATTCGGAGATTTCCATGAAATCGCACTTTCCCAATTCTTCTTTTTGAAGACGGAATGGTAATGAATTGAAATAATTTGCCATCTTTTATTATTTTTTTGTTACTGATTTTCAAAACTAAATTACACTTTACAAAACAACAAAATAATTTAGAGTTAAAAGTGTAAAAAAACAATTATTTTAGGTATTTTTCAATGATTGCCATTTTCCAACCATTAGATTCAGCATTGCCAACCTCTAAATTTTCAACATTTTAGAATCATATTAATCACATATCTGAAACTGCAAATTACGTGGAACACTTATCTTTTGTGTTTAAATTCTCAACGTTAGGGTTACACAATAAAAAACAAACACATAAACCGAATCACTAAATATAATGAGGAAAAAACAAAGCAAATAAGCTATTTTTGTACTTAAAAAGCATCATTATGAAGCATTTGCCCATATACGCAACAATGAAACTGGCAGACGCCATTCACCTGAATTACTTATTACTACCGGTTATCGGGAGGTTTGGCATTGAGCTTGGGTTCGGAAATAAAACCATTAAAGACATTTGCGAGGAGAAAAACATCAACATCGATTTCTTTCTCGAAATACTGAACAGCTTCCACAACAGCGATTATTTTGCATCCGACCAGCTTCAAAGTTATCCATCGACCATGGTTGTTGATTACCTGGTGCGTACCCACAATTACTATATCGATGTTAAAATTCCGGAGATGGAAAACATGATCAACCTGTTTCTTGAAAACAGCAGCGAGAAAAACAAAGCCAACAATACACTAATAACCAATTTCTTCGACGAATACAAAAATGAATTAATTCATCATCTCAAACAAGAAGAAGCCACCCTGTTTCCCTACGCATTTGAGTTGGAAGAAGCGGTTAAAACCAGGCAGATTTCGCAAAGCTTGTCTGTAAAAATCAACACAAAGCTTAGCGAAAAAGAGCACGAAGACCACAACCAACTGGAAGAAAAGCTCTTCGATTTAAAAAATCTGATTATTAAATTTTTGCCGCCCGTTAAACGGAAAGATTTACTCGAAAGCCTGTTAATTGAGCTCTTTAGGCTCGAAGATGACCTGGAAGACCACTCTCGCATTGAAGAAAAAGTATTGCTCCCAAAAATCATTTGTCTTGAACAAACCTTACTCGAAACATTGTGAATAATACGACACACAAAACCGAAATAGCACTATGCATTGAACCCTTTGTTCTGAAAATGGGCATTCAATATATCATCAGGCAACTGGGAATCGATGCCAGCTACTACTACATTAACCACATCGACGATATAGCTACACTTCGCTGCAAATATCTCATCATCCACCATAAGTTTCTTGAAAAACCCAAAATGGTTCACCTTCATACTATTCAAAAATCATTTAAAGGGAAAATTTTAATTATTGGAAACGATAAAATTAACGCTCAACACCAATCGGAATTTCTGCTTTCGCCCAACGAAAATGAAAAAGTAAGTATTGAAAAAATCAGCCGGTTCTTTTCAGAAATAACTCCTGCAGGCGAATCTGGAGACAACGATCTACTTAGTTCACGGGAAATAGACATTCTCAAAAAAGTTGCACTGGGATACTCAAACAAAGAAATAGCCGACCATTTGTTCATCAGCATCAACACGGTGATTACGCATCGTAAAAATGTTACCGAAAAATTAGGCATCAAAACCATATCGGGACTTACCGTTTATGCCTTAATGAACAATTTGATTGAAGCCGACGATGTAAAATCATAGCAACAAGATTCGACACAAAAAAATGGCCGACAAAATAAATTGTCGGCCATTTTTTGTATCAAATAAGAATACTTAAAATTTGCGTTCTTTAATACGAGCTTTTTTACCGGTAAGCTTACGGAAGTAGTAAATACGCGACTGACGCACTTTACCTACCTTATTAATATCGATTTGCTCGATAAAAGGTGAATTTACCGGGAAAATACGTTCAACACCAACATTACCCGACATTTTACGAATGGTAAACGTTTTCGACACGCCCGAACCTTTCGTTTGAAGTACTACACCTCTAAAGTTCTGAATACGTTCTTTATTACCTTCTTTAATTTTATAATGTACCGTAATGGTATCGCCGGCACTAAATGAAGGATGCTGCTTTGCTTCTTCGTTTGCAAATGCGTTTTCTACAATTTTAATTGCGTCCATCGTTATTCAATTTTAAAATGAAATGCGCAATATTACCCGATATCTGTGTTGGTAAGAGATTGCGACTACCTTTACCCTCTAAAGGCGCGGCAAAAGTAAATAAAAATCTGAACTAATAAAAAGAACCATTTAATTTTATCAGAAAAAGTTAATGGCTATCGCCCTTAACTTTAAGTTTTTCGCCGGTTTGTTTTACGATACTTCGATACCATTGCTCTGGATAACCCGGAAAATCGGGACTGGCAGGCATACCGGTTTCGGTACGTTCGAAGTTACCATTTTTCTCCTTCATCACATTTCCATCTTTGTATTTCACCAACAGATACTGCCCCAGTTCTTTCCAACGCTTTACAGTTTTTGTAGTGGCATTTTGCGTGTAAGTGGTTAGAAAATTGCGTGCTGCTTTTTCGTCACCGGCCTCCCAAAGCGTAAGTGCAGCAGCATCAACAGCAGGCATTATATCAACAAAACCGTCTTCAAGCTCTTGTTGAACTTTTATCACATCCTCAATCATAAGGTCGTATCGGAGGTAAGCCAGGTTCGTAACCAGGTTAAAAGTCCAGAATGCCGAGGTTTCGGAATAGGTAAGCAAATCGCCGTTTCCGACTTCAAATTCGTGGGGTACCTCAGTAATACCGCAATATACAGGCACATAACAAGTACTATAAGTATCGTCAACACCAAACCACAAAACACCGCCAATAAACGAAGGCAAACTACTTCGGCTTTGCGACACAAATGAGAAACCAGTTTGTTGAGTCGAGATTGCACGTTCGTTGCAATATTCTACCGAATCAACCGTCCATGTTAATGGCCTCCAACGATAGGGCAATCCATGCGGGCCAGCGCCCAAATCGACTGTCATATCCATTGGGGTTCCCTCAAAATGGTCGCGCATCATATTCTGCACATCCTGCACCGATAATTTTTTCTCGGGTTTAATCCACAAGGGCATACGGTTCGAAGCAAATCCGTTCTCGCCATGTTCAATTTCACCCATTGCATAGTCGAGGTATTGCTCCATACCTGAATGAACCTTATTGAAACCTGCCCATACGCGTGCTTCACAAAAACGAGCACCACCAAAATCGACAGGTGCATAAACATCAGAGAAACTAAAATCTTTGTTCAAACCATTAAACCAGCCCTTCTCGTGGGCAAACGAAATAACATCTTTTGAATACAGGCAATTTTCGGGATCGTTTAACGGGAAAGTAGTGATGCGTGCCTGGTTTGCGTGCCCCGATATATAGCCATCTGGAATACGCTGTGCTACCCAAACAGCACCTTTAAAATCTTCGCCCTTACCAATCAATTCCAAAATCCACACCTCTTCAGGGTCGGCAATCGAAAACGACTCGCCCGAACTGTAATACCCGTATTTATCAACCAAACCGGTCATTACCTCAATAGCTTCACGAGCCGTCCGAGCACGTTGCAGCGTTACATAAATCAGGCTTCCATAATCCATAATAGCTCCCGACTGACTCGCCAACTCACTTCTTCCACCAAAAGTTGTCTCTCCAATTGCCAGCTGATGCTCATTCATATTCCCAACTACACTGTACGTATGGGGCACCTGGTCTATCTTTCCCAGATATTCACCTGTATCCCACTCGTAGATATCCAATTGAGCCCCCTCGGAATGATCGGCTGCCGGCGTATAATAAAGTTCGCCATACAAAACATGCGAATCAGCGGCATAGGTTATCATAGTCGAACCGTCGGTTGAAGCGCCCTTCGTAACTAAAAAATTGGTACATGCCAAAACATAAACGGCTGAAAAAACAGCAAAAAAAACGGTTAAAAATACTCTCCTCATTGTTAAAAATTTTGTCGTGTAATAACTATTTGCCACAAAAATAATATTTACTTGCTTATGAAACATGTCGAAAATCTGATTGTTTACAGGTTTGAGTATAAAAATCGAGGCTCATAAAAACAATTCATCCATTAGATTACAAAAAACAACCCAAAATATTACATATTTTTTCCTACCTATTCCATAAGATACAGTTATTTTTACCTGTGAATTTTAAACAACATGTTGATGGCAACAAAAAACAAACTAAACTACTACTTAACAATCGGTATTACGATTATTATTTCGACAGCTTGCGTTACTTATCAATCAAAAGTAAAAATCGAAAAAAAATATTCGTATAATGAGCAATACGAGCCCTTAATCGAAGATTTGATCAGCAAAATGACGCTCGAAGAAAAAACCGGGATGCTACATGGCTTCGGGATGTTTGTTTCGGGCGGTGTTGAACGTTTGGGAATTCCGGAATTTCATTACACCGACGGGCCAAACGGAATTCGAGAAGAACTGCATCGACATTCGTGGGAACCTTTGAACCTGAACAACGATTATGCTACATTCTTCCCCACTGGGTCGGCACTGGCTGCCACCTGGAACAAAGAAATGGCTTACGCCTATGGCGAAGCTATCGGGCTGGAAGCCAGAGCCCGCAACAAAGACATGCTACTGGGGCCGGCTGTTAACATTATGCGAACACCCCTGGGAGGTCGAACGTTCGAATATTTCTCCGAAGACCCCTACCTAAATACACGAGTAGCTGTAAACTACACACAAGGAGTCCAAAATCAAAACGTGGCCGTATGTGTAAAACACTTTGCCGCTAACAATCAGGAATACCAGCGAAACAGCATAAGCGTTGAAGTTAGCGAACGTGCTCTTCGCGAAATATATCTCCCGGCATACCGGGCAGCTATCGAAGAAGCCGACGCCATGGGCATCATGGGGGCTTACAATAAATTCAGAGGCGAATACCTCTGTCAGCATAGTTACCTGAATAACCAGGTACTAAAAAACGAATTCGGATTTAAAGGCATGGTTGTTTCCGACTGGGGAGCTACCCACAATACGGTAACCGCAGCCCTGGGAGGACTTGATGTTGAAATGGGAACTTTTACTCCCGGCCAAAACTACAACAACAATTACTTTGGTCATCCGCTGCGCGATTCGGTACTCGCCGGCGTTGTTCCAATAGAAGTAATAAACGATAAAGTACGTCGCATACTAAGGGTGATGTATAACCTTAACAAAATGAACGGCAACCGGATACAGGGTGAACTGGCTTCGCCAAAAACCACCCAAACAGCATACAATATAGCCTCCGAATCGATTGTCCTTCTCAAAAATGACAATAATACCTTGCCGCTCAACATCAAAAAACACAAAAGCATAGCCGTAATTGGTCTTAATGCTAAACAGTCGCAGGCAAAGGGTGGATTCACTGCCGGCGTAAAACCCATATACGAAATCACTCCGCTCGAAGGACTTCAAAATAAACTCAAAAACAAAGCCACCATACGATACGCTCAGGGCTACGAACAAGAATTCGAAGTAAAAGACAACTGGCGAACCCCACCCGTAAATACACCCAATAGAGCACTTTTAGACGAAGCAGTGCAAGCCGCTAAAAGTTCGGACATTGCCATTATTTTTGCCGGAAACACTCGCGAAATTGAAACCGAAACCCTCGACCGCACCTCGTTAGACCTACCCTTTGGTCAAAACGAACTGATACAAGCGGTAAGCGCCGTAAACCCGAATACAATTGTTGTAATTATTGCCGGTGGAGCTGTAAACTTAGGAATATGCAAACAATCGGCGTCGGCAATTCTGTATGCCTGGTTTAACGGCTCGGAAGCCGGAAACGCCATTGCCGATGTACTGCTGGGAGCTGTAAACCCCTCGGGCAAACTCCCCTTCACTATACCCGAAAAACTGAGTCAAATAGGAGCTCATGCATTCGATTCACTTTCGTACCCCGGACTAAACGGTGTTGTTCAATACAAAGAAGATATTTTAGTGGGCTACCGTTGGCTCGATAAACACGAAATTACACCTGCCTATCCATTTGGCCATGGACTTTCGTACACTACCTTCAGTTACTCACAACCTTATCTCAACAAAACGGTTTTTCGCCCCGACGAAAACATTAACATTTCGGTTAAAGTAAAAAACACCGGTAAAATAAGTGGCAAAGAGGTTGTTCAGTGTTACATGGGCATCACCCAATCAAATGTTCTTCGTCCGGTAAAAGAATTAAAAGCCTTCGCGAAAACAAGCCTGAAACCCGGCACCGAGGATATCGTTGAACTTTCGGTAAACGCTCACGATTTAGCCTATTTTGACGAAAAAGAAATGAATTGGGTTGTTGAACCCGGACTTTACAAACTGTACATCGGCTCATCGTCGCGCGATATTAAGGGAACAACCCAATTTGAAATCAGCCGCTAAACAAAAATGTTTTGTAAAAACATTCATTATCATCAATAAAAGAAGCTTAACCCTTAAAAATATATAAAAAGCAGCTAACATCTTCAAATTTCACCGCTTACAGTTTTTTTTCTGGTTTTAAAAGCCGAACTTATTTTGAAATTGTATCATAAAAACATGGCGTTATGGAAACAATATTCAGAATAAACTACCACACTCAATGGGGCGAATCGTTATGGATTAGCGGAGCGGGAAAAAGACTGGGAAACTGGAACACCAACCACGCCCAACAAATGGAATACAGCGGAAATGGCGAATGGGAAACTGTGCTCGATTTCAACAAAAACAAAACCGTTGAATACAAATATTTTTTAAAACGAAACAAAACCATACTATGGGAGGGTGGCGAAAACCGCATACTGCAAACCCTAACGCACTCTAAAATTGAAACCCGCGATTTTTGGCGGCAACACATCCACCCCAACAACACCTTCTTTACCAAACCTTTTACCGGGGTATTTATGAAACGCCCCACACCTCAACGCAAAAAGAAAACAACAGTAAGCAGCAATTCCTTACTGTTTAGAATACGCGCCCCACGAGTGCCGCATGATAAAACACTGGGCATCGTTGGCAACCAAAAACAACTGGGAAACTGGAAAAAGCCCATAGCCATGGATGCTTCCAACTACCCCACTTGGGAAATCAACATCGACCTGAACAACATGAACTATCCCATTGAATACAAATATGTTATAATCGACCCCAAAAGCAAGGAAATTACGGAATGGGAAGAAGGAAACGAACGTTCGATTTTCTATATAAACACCTCTAACGAAATCACTCACATTCAAAACGACGAAGTTTTCAGATATTCAACCCCAAACTGGAAAGCTGCCGGTATAGCTGTGCCCGTATTCTCGCTACGCACCAACGAAAGCTTTGGCGTTGGCGAATTCAACGACCTTAAAAAGCTGGTGGACTGGTGTGTCCTTACCGGTCAAAAAATGATACAAGTATTACCCATAAACGAAACGGTGGCCACCCACTCGTGGCTCGACTCGTACCCATATAAATCAATTTCGGTGCTTGCGCTTCATCCCATATACCTGAACCTCGAAAGCCTCGGAATCCTGAACGACGAAAAGCTAAGCGACGAATTCAGTCTGGCTAAAGATGTGCTAAATTCGAAACCCTACGTTGATTATGTGGAAGTTACAAAATTCAAATCGCGCTATTACAAACTGATTTTCGACCAGAAATGGAAAAAGGTAAAACGCACAAAAGCTTATAAAACTTTTTTTGAAGCCAATGCCGAATGGCTCAAACCTTACGCAGCTTTTTGCTTTTTGCGCGACCGTTACAAAACCAGCGATTTCAAAGAATGGGGTTTATGGAGCAACTATTCGCCCGATAAAATTGAAAAACTGACCAATCCCAAGGCTAAAAATCACGAGCATATTGCCGTACATTATTTTATCCAATTTAACCTCGACAAACAACTTCGCGAAGTTGTAAATTATGCGCATCAACACGGCATTGCGCTAAAAGGCGATATCCCCATTGGCATAAGTCCAAACAGCATCGAAGCATGGACTGAACCCGAACTTTTCAACCTCGACGGACAAGCCGGTGCACCCCCCGACGATTTTGCCGTACTGGGGCAAAACTGGGGTTTCCCAACCTACAACTGGAACGAAATGGCTAAAAACAACTTTGCCTGGTGGCGCAATAGGCTCAACACAATGGCCAACTACTTCGATGCCTATCGCATTGATCACATTCTGGGTTTTTTCAGAATATGGGAAATACCCAAAGATGCGGTACACGGACTTTTGGGGCACTTCAAACCTGCCCTGCCTCTCACAACCGACGAAATAGCCAATTACGGAATCTGGTTTGACGAAGAGCGATTTACTAAACCGTATATCCGTGGTCATTTTTTACACGAAATTTTTGGCGAATATACCGACGAAGTACGCCAATTGTACCTCAACGAACCGGAATACAATATTTTTACAGTAAAAAAAGGATTTCAAACGCAACGCAGTATTTTCAATCACTTCACCCCCGAATTGGAATCGGGTCAACGATTGTCGGAAAAAAACGTAACCATTCGCGACGGTTTATTGTTGCTGCTCGACGAAGTGCTGTTTATTCGCGACCCACACAGCCCTCATTTAGCCTACCACCCTCGCATTACCCTGCAATACACTTACTCGTACAACGAACTTGACACCGAAACCAAAAATCAGATGAACGAGCTGTATATCGACTTCTTCTTTAAAAGGCACGATAAATTCTGGAAAAACGAAGCCTTGTCGAAGCTTCCTTTTATTATACAAGCAGGAAATATGATGGTATGTGGCGAAGACCTGGGCATGATTCCCGAATCGGTTCCGTATGTAATGAACGAGTTGAATATTTTAAGTCTTGAGATACAGCGCATGCCAAAAAATCCTGACATTGAATTTTCGCATCCGGCAAAGGCTCCTTACCTGAGTGTTTGCACAACTTCGACACACGATATGTCAACCATTCGTGGCTGGTGGGAAGAAAACCGCGACCGTACACAACGTTTTTACCACCACATTTTGGAACACAACGGTCAGGCACCACACTTTGCAGAACCATGGATATGCAAAGAAATTATTAAGCAACACCTGCACTCACCGGCCATGTGGACCATTTTCCCCATACAGGATTTAATTGCCATGGATGGCTCCCTGCGCTGGGACCAGACCGATAAAGAACGAATTAATGTTCCCAGCGACGAAAGAAACCAATGGAAATATCGAATGATTCTGACTCTTGAAGAACTTCTCGGAGCCGATGATTTTAACCAAAGCTTATCACAAATGATAAAACATAGTGGGCGACAGCCGGAGGTTTAATGAACAAAAGAACAGTACTTTCTGAGTGATAAATTTTCACTTTTGATTACGGCGGAAAAAATGTTTCGAATCGCCCCATTCGCCATAACCAATTTCACTATCGGACAGCGAGAGACGGGCATCGAGACAAACTTTACATTGTAACGGCTCCTCGTCGGTACAAGGTTTATTTTGATACAGGGCGTAATCGTTGCGATACATGCCGGGCGTAATATTGGGCATAATCACATTAGCCCCGGCACGCACACCCTTTTCGCGCCCTAGTGGATCGATAGCCTGCAAGGCTGTGGCAGAAGCAATATTAATATCCTTCATCATAATTCGTAATACGGCAATCATTTTAAGCGCTGTTATAAAACGTTCACCAATAGGCCACAACACATTTCGCAACTCATAAAGTGGGGTTTCTTCGTGTTCGATGTAAGGCCCCATCCCGACCATGTCGATGTTGAAGTGCTGCATAAAAAGCAAATCGTCGGCTAAATCGTCGATGGTTTGAAACGGAAGACCAATCATAACACCGGTGCCAGTCTGATATCCTATGCGTTGCAAATCGTTCAGACAAGCCATTCGTTTTTCAAAAGAATGATTACCGGGATGAAGTTTTTGGTAAAGCTCCCGATTCGATGTTTCGATACGAAGCAAATACCGATGAGCTCCGGCATCGAACCAGCGTTTGTAAACATCGGACGACTGTTCGCCAAGCGAAAGTGTAATTCCCAACGCGCCTCCACTTATCTTTTTGATTTGCTTCAGCAGGTTTTCGATTCGCAGGGTAAAAGCATCGTTTTCGAGTTCGCCCGACTGTAGCACCAACGAACCGTAATTATTTTCGCAGGCAAAACGTGCAGCATTCAAAATTTCTTCGTCGCTTAAATTATAACGACGAACATTCCGGTTCGACTTTCGAATTCCGCAATAATAACAATCTTTCGAACAAACATTAGAAAACTCGACCAACCCCCTGAAATACACCTTCGCCCCTACGTGACTTTTTTTTACTTCGTTGGCAACAGCAAAAAGATGCTCAAGGTCGTTATCGCTGGCTTTTAAAAGCTCAACAATTTCGGCCTTCGTAAAGCTTGTTTGTTGTATGAATTGTGAAAACTTTCTCATATTTGCGAATCAAAATGCAAAAATAACAGATAGAAATGAATACTTTAGCTTTAAAACAACATATATGATACTAATTGCCGAAAGCGGATCAACAAAAACACAATGGTGCCTGGTTGATAAGAACAATATTGAGCAGCTTCACAATACACCCGGGATTAACCCCTACATATTGTCGGTTACCGAGATAGAAACAATTATGCGACCTGTTTCGACCGTTAACGAGCAATATAAACTAGATGCCATTTATTATTTTGGAGCAGGTTGTTCTTCGGTAAACAATATTGAAAAAATTGAACACGCCATCCGTAAAATATTTAATTGCAAAACCATAGTTGTTGACACCGATTTGAAAGCAGCCTGCCTGGCCCTGGCCGGCAATAAAAAAGGGCTTATCGGGTTGCTGGGTACCGGATCGAACTCGTGCATCTGGGATGGCACAAAAATCGTTCATCAAAGGCCATCGCTGGGTTACGTTTTGGGCGACGATGGAGGCGGCGTATCCATCGGCAAGCAACTTGTTAGCGATTACCTTACCGCACAAATGCCTAAACACATAGCACAGAAGTTTTCACAGTCGTTCAATATTTCGGCACAACAAGTACTCGAAAGGGTATATCAAAGCCCCATGCCTAACCGTTTTCTGGCAGGTTTTGCCCCCTTTGTCGAAGCAAACATCGACGATGTGTACTGCAAAAACATGGTAAGCCGTCAATTCAAACAATTTTTCATTAAAAACATCATGCAGTATCCTGAGACCGACCAATACGACCTTTCGTTTTGTGGATCGATTGCTTACATTCATGCCGATTTGCTAAAAGAAACGGCACACAACTTTGGATTACTAATTAGTAAAATAGAGAAAGAACCCATAAACGCCCTGGCGAAGCACTTTCAACAAAAGTCGTAAATGCCTAAATATGTATTTTTTGCGATTGAACCACCTCATCGATAAACAAAGAGGCTCTTTCGTCGAAGGTTTCGGGTTGTTCGGTAGTATAATAATGCATCTTACCCTGTTTCGAACAACGAAGTTCCATTTCGGGATGGCGATTAAGATAATCGGCCAGTTTACGAGCCACAATAGAGCCCTGTTCAACCAAAAAAACATTTGCTGGCAAGTATTTCTTGATGGTTTCAGACAATAAAGGATAATGTGTACAGCCCAGCACTACGGTGTCAATAAGCTCATCGGCAGAGAATAAGTTGCGAATATTTTTCTGCACAAAAAAATCGGCACCAGGTGTTCCAATTTCGTTATTCTCGACAATTGGCACCCACATTGGGCAGGCTTCCTGGCTAATTTCAAGTTTATTACCCGAAATTTTATTTAGTTCGAGCACATACGAAAGTGAAGAAATTGTTCCATTAGTCCCCAACACTCCCACATGGCCATTCCGGGTAATTGAAACTACCTCCTCTACACTTGGTCTTATAACCCCCAATACTCTTTTATTGGGCGACAAATGAGGCAAATCGTTTTGCTGAATGGTGCGCAATGCTTTGGCCGAAGCAGTATTACAGGCAAGCACCACCAACTCGCACCCCATCGAAAACAATTTCGTTACCGCTTCGAGTGTATATTGGTAAACCACATCGAACGAACGGGTACCATAAGGCGTACGCGCATTATCTCCAAGGTAAACATAATCGAAAGCAGGTAATTGTTTCCTTATCTCTTTGAGAATGGTTAATCCACCATACCCCGAGTCGAATATTCCTATGGGTTTGTATTTTGTCATAAGTATTCAATAAAAAAGCCACCTGTTATAAACAAGCGGCCTTAAAACTATCGAAAATCTCTTAAATTTTATTCAATTCCCAACTTTTTCTTCACCAAAGGAAGAACATCAACACTTTGGTTTGATTGATAAAGAACAACTCGCGAGCTAACGTCGAAAACATAAAGCAAGTTGTTTTCTTTAGCCACTTCGGCAATAGCGTTATCGGCTTTTTCGAGAATAGGTTCCATCAATTGTTGCTGCTTTTGTTGCAATTGTTGGTCGGCCTGCATTCTAAAAGTTTCGATGCGTTGCTGCTTCATTTGAATATCCTCTTCTTTAGCCTGACGCACCAAATCCGACATAGTTTCTAGCTTGGTTGTGTACTCTTCATACATAGTTTGAAGTTCTTCTTGCATGGTTCCCAACATTTCCTCCAAATCACCAGCTTCTTTTTCCAAATCGCCTAATGCTAGTGCCCTTTCAGGCATTACCTGAATCAATTGCGTCATATCGATATGACCGAATTTTGGAGTTTGCGCATTTACTTTAACTGTCGCTACGGCAACAAATAAAACTATTATTACAATTAAC
Organism: Prolixibacteraceae bacterium; assembly: GCA_016930365.1. GTDB lineage: Bacteria > Bacteroidota > Bacteroidia > Bacteroidales > Prolixibacteraceae > Roseimarinus. The sequence goes on from JAFGGY010000027.1 coordinate 15,798, forward strand.
TTTCTCATTTTATTATTTATTTCAAAATGTTCGTATTGCTTGCTGTTGCACAAATATAGAAATTAACTTTAAATACTAATTGTTATATCCCATTTTTTCGAGAACCTGGTCGCTCAAATCGTATCGGGGGTCGGTATAAAGCATACTTAAACTACCGGCTTTATCAAACACCACAGCGTAGTTTCCGCTGGCAGCTATATCTTTTATCGAATTATAGATATCGTCCTGTATGGGTTTAACCAGCCCCTGACGTTTTTGGTAAAGTTCGCCTTCAGGACCGAAATATTTTTGTTGTAAGGCTCTGAATTCTTTCTCTTTCGAAACAATTACATCTTCGCGTTTCCGCTTCATTTCATCAGAAAGCAGGATCGATTCGGCTCTAAAATCGTTGTACATCTGCTCGAGTTCGGCCTGTACGTTTTCCAATTCGCGCTGATATTGAGTCGAGAGTGTATTGAGTTGTTCTTGTGCTGCCTGGTATGCCGGAATATTCTCAAGAATATATTCGGTATCGACGTAAGCATATTTTTGAGCAAAGCTAACCGTTGCGGTAGCTAAAACTGCCAATAAAAAAACAAATATCCGTTTCATAACTTTTTATTTTAGATTTTCAGGTTTAGGATACAACTTCTATACCATTTTAAAATTGTTGCCCAATAACAAAGTGAAACTGCCCTTTTGCACTGTCAGCACCACCGCGGTTTGGCATATCGAAACCATAACCCCAGTCAATCCCCAACAAGCCAAACATAGGTAGCCAAAAGCGAACTCCAACTCCAGCCGAACGTTTTAGGTCGAACAGGTTGAGAGTTTCATAATCGTACCAACTGTTACCAGCTTCAAGAAAACCGAGTGCGTATATCTGAGCCGATTCGGATAAGACTATGGGGTAACGCAGTTCGATGGTAGCTTTTGAATAGATATTAGCAGCATTTCCACCGGTACTGCTCATCGAAGTTACACTTCCGTTTAAATATCCACGTAATGCGATATTATCCGACCCGTAAACATCGTATCCCGACATTCCATCGCCTCCCATTTTAAAGCCTTCGAGTGGCGAGCGGCGATTTTTGTCGAAATAGCCCAACAACCCGAATTCATATTTCGAATGCAATACAAGTTTCTCCATTTTATCGAGCGGTGTAAACCACTTGGCATTAAACATCCACTTGTGATATTCAAGGAAATTGTAGCGGGTTCTGTCCGACATATCGGGGTCGCGGTAATCTTTTCCGTTAATAGCCGAATACGGAGGTGTAATTTCGAGCGACAAACTAAACGAAGACCCCCTGCGTGAATACAGCGGATTATCGATGGAGTTTCTGCTCAAGGTTGTTTTCAAACTAAAATCGTTGATATCGCCTGTACGTAAGAACTCGTAATACGGCCATTCGAGCAATTTATAATGCTGCATCGACAGTTCGTGGTACAGCGTAAAATAATCGTCGGGCCACGAGAGCCTATAGCCATAACCAATTGACATACCATAGGTAACTTGGTAAGCCGTAATTTTTGCATTGGTATAATCGTAATAGCCACTTTGGTTACCGTAACTGTTATAGCCACCATAACCGCTACCATAACCACCATAGCCGTAACCACTTCCGTAACCGCCATATCCCGAACCATAGTAGTTATAGCTGGCATCGCTCTGGGTAAGTTTTGAATAATAAACCGAAAGCGAGAAATTATTCGGTTTTTTACCACCAAACCATGGTTCCATAAACGTTATGCTATATTGCTGGTAGTATTTTCCGTTGGTTTGAGCTCTGAGGCTCAATGTTTGTCCATCGCCACGTGGCAGGGGTTTCCATGCTTCTCGGTTAAAAATATTTTGAGCCGAGAAGTTTGAGAATTTGAGTCCCAGTGAACCTACAAACATACCCATTCCCCATCCACCTGAAAGTTCAATCTGGTCGTTGGCTTTTTCAACAAGTCCGTATTTAATATCAACCGTTCCGTTTTCCGGGTCTGGCAAGGGGTCAATATTGATTCGTTCCTGGTCGAAATGCCCCAGCTGTGCCAACTGTCGGTATGAGCGCATCAACTTTGTTTTGCTGAACAAGTCGCCTGGCAAGGTGTAAAGTTCGCGGCGCGCCACGTTTTCGAAAGTTTGGGTATTTCCTTCGATAATTACCCGGTCGATGGTAGCTTGTTTGCCTTCTTGAATTCTCATTTCGAGATCAATCGAATCGTTATCGATATTAACCTCAACCGGTATAAGCTGGTAAAACAAATAGCCTTTATCAAGATAAAGATTTCCTACGGCATCGTTGTCGGTATTTAAGCGTTCGTCGAGCTGTTTTTGGTTAAAAATATCGCCCTTTTCTATTCCTAAGAATGCCTGGAGCTGCTCATCGGGATAAATTGTATTTCCCACCCAATTGATATCACGAACGTAATATTTTTCGCCTTCTTCAATCCACATATCAATACGCACGCGATTTTCGCCTTCGACCGTCGAAATACTGTCGCGTGTGATAATGGCATCGCGATATCCCATTTCATTATACTTCCCAATCATCTTCACCTTATCTTCTTCATATAAATCTTCCTGGAATTTCTTTGTTCTAAAAAAGTTACGCCATGTTTTTCCGTTGGTTTTTTTCATTGCACGTTTCAATTTGTACTCCGACACATCCTCAACACCGTGAAGCACAATTTCGTCAACTTTTACCTTTTCTTTTTTATCGATATATATATCGAGAAGCATCGAATTGTCTTTGTCGGGGTCGTCGCGCTGTACAATATTCACTTCGGTATTTAAAAAGCCCTTTTCTTTAAAAAGTCCAGCAATAATACGCTCGGCATTAATCAATTGGGCATCAACCACCTGACTTCCTTCGAGCAATAAAACTTTCTCGCGAATGTCTTCAATTTCCGATTTTTTTACACCATGAAAATTTACCGATGATAAACGTGGGCGTTCCTGCAAATAGATTTCGATATAAATTTTATCATCTACAATTTTTGTAGCATTAATTTTCACATCGGAAAACAGTCCCTGCTTCCAGAATTTTTTGATACTGCTGCTTAATTTATCGCCGGGAACAGTTATTTCATCGCCAACCTGCAAGCCAGTATATTCTTTCAACATTTGTTTATCGAGATACCGAATGCCGGTAATCTCAATTCCGCCTATTGTGTAAGTTTTGGGGCTCGAATAGTAAACAGAGAAGCTTGTACTGTCGGGCGTTTGCGACCAAGCGCCGAAAAAAATCAACAACAAAGGGAGTAGAATAAATATTTTCTTAATCATTACTTCAAATTAGGTTTTTGAATTTGCTCACTAGTCATACCAAAACGGCGTTCACGATTTTGATAGTCGCATATTGCCTGGTAAAAATCCTCTTCTCTGAAATCGGGCCACAATGTGGGTGAAAAAAACAATTCGGTATAAGCCAGTTGCCACAATAAAAAATTACTAAGTCTGGCCTCACCACTTGTCCGAATCATCAATTCAGGGTCGGGAATTTTTGCGGTGGAAAGATAGCTATCAAAAAGCTCTCTTGAAATATCTTCAACCCCTATTTTCTCTTTTTTAACATCGCTTGCAATCGTTTTAACAGCATTTATGATTTCCCAGTGCGAGCTGTAGCTTAAAGCCATCACCACGGTAAGGCCGGTATTGTTCGACAGGTTTTCGACAATTCGGTTAACTTCTTTCTGAACTCTTTTAGGAAGGCTGCTTATTTCGCCAATAACCACCAAACGAACATTATTGTTGTTTAATTCGGCTTCTTCGCTTTTAATAACATTCACCATCAGAGTCATTAAGGCATCTACTTCGTATTTCGGACGATTCCAGTTTTCGGTTGAGAAAGCATACAAGGTAAGATACTGTACATTAATCCGGGCAGCTGCACTGATAACCGAGCGCACCGACTCAACCCCCTGCTGATGTCCATAGGTTCGTATATTGCCACGCTTTGCAGCCCAGCGCCCGTTCCCATCCATTATGATGGCAACATGCCTGGGCACCTTGTTTTTATCTATTTTATCGATACAACTCATGCAATGTTTATTCGTATGTTGCGCATGGCCTCGACCCTCTGAAAACTTTATATGTAAGAGTCAGTCCCATGTAATTAATCCAATCGTTATTATGTAACCAATCGTTTACTTTCGGCAAATTCTCTTCGCGATAAGGGTCGTCGAGGTTGTCAAGGTTATCTTTAAACAACTTTCGGGTCGACAATTCGACTCCGACTCCCCAACGTTTCGACAACGAATATTTTGCTCCCACGCCTATAGGTATATTGAATACACCACGAAGGTTTCCTAAATCATCGTCGAAAAAACTCAGCCCCACACCATATAATACATAAGGGCTAAAATTCATTTTCTCGACCCCCAAAATAAAATCGAGGTAATTAATTTCAACCGATGCTGAAATGTCGAGAACACTTTTTTCAAACTCTAAAAGAACGGACGAATTGTCAACATAACCACTTGCGCTAACATTACCGTATAGCGCATTGATTCGAAAACTTATCCGCGAATTAAAATTATACCTGTAAAATGCACCAAGTGTGGGTTTAACCGACGGTGCAAATTCTGTGTTGGTATAATCGCTGAATGGATAGCTAACGCCTCCATAAAAGCCAAAATCGGCTGTTTGTTGTTGAGATTTAACTGTAATTGAAGCAAATATCAGGGCAATTACTAAAATATACTGTTTAACAGGCATTGCATTTCATTTTGGTGTCAACATTTAATTTATCATTCATGATAACGCATGAAAATACCATTTCATTACAATTTGCATTCAAAACCGAATCATCAATACATGAACTCAACACAAGCAGCTAAGCCAAACACGTTAACTAATAACATGTTAAGCAATGTTTTTTGCTCAAATCTTCTCCATTCAGAGAGCTACAAAAGTAATATAATAATTGAAAAAACCTGATGAGCTTTTAACAATAAGCGAAGGGTAAAAATCATAACAAATAAATGATTTTACAAACTTAGTTTCGACGATCGGCTCCCCACATCATTTTATTTCGCAGGGTTGAATAAAACGATTGGCCATGCAACTTCACTACCGACACGCTTTCCGTCGCTTTGCGAATTTTTATCGTTTCGGAAAAATCGAGTGCTTGCGAACGATGGTCGAACGACACCATAAACTGCTGCCCCCGGCCTTCAACTTTCAGTTCTATTTCAACATCATCGGGCACTACGACCGGCCTTACCGTTAAATTATGCGAAGCTATGGGTGTAATAACAAAACCCGATAAATCGGGAACTACAATAGGACCGCCAACGCTTAGCGCATAAGCGGTTGACCCGGTAGGTGTACTCACAATAAGGCCATCGGCCCAATAGTTTGCCATAAATTCGCCATCGATAAATGTTTCGATTTTAATCATCGACGAATTGTCTAACTTATGAACAGTTAACTCGTTAACCGCATAATTAAAATTCGGAAATAAAGCATGTGGATGCACAATTTGTATCATGCTTCGGCTTTCGATTTCGAAGTTGCCATTAATAAATTGCTGCAAATGTTCTTCCAGATTTTCGCTGGGAATATCGGCCAAAAAACCCAGACGGCCACAATTGATGCCGGCCACCGGAATATTTCGACCTGCCACATACGAAACAGCACTTAAAAAAGTACCATCGCCACCAATCGACAAAACCAGGTTTATGTTTTGGTAGGCATCGAGATTATGGGTAAAAACCTCGACATTAGCCACATCTATTCCAAACTTATTCAACAATCGTTCTTTAACACCTGAATGAAGCACATAGCCCACCGACTGACTTTGAAAAAACTGAAACATTCGCTGATAAACCGGAACGTATTCCTTTTTTACTTCGTTTCCGAAAATGGCAATTTTTAAAGGCATAAATATCAAAAATTAATATATTTCATAAACATATCGTAGCGTTCATTATACATATCGTGCAACACCGAGTTATCGGCATACACGGCTTTGATGTTGTAGTCGTAACGCACAAAAGTTTCGACAATTGACGACACGTCGCTCACATTGAGTTTAATGCTTACATCCAGCTCCATTGAATCGGGTGGACTTTGAGTGTATAAACTTAGTATCTTTGCATCGTTCGATTCAACAATCTGGGCAATTTGTGTTAACGAGTAATCATTACGTCTTAACTCGAGCACAATAACAGCACCAGGCTCGTGAACAGAAAACAACCCGGAGATACTATCGGTAAGATCGGCTACACAGATAGAGCCGCAGTAGTCGTCGTTTAAATACAAAACCGGCAACACCGTTATTTTCAACTCATTGAAAACATGCATAACCTCGTATAGGTGCTGATTGTTGCGAACAAAAGGTGCAGATACAGCCTTTATTTTATCCTTTAACTCGCACATTTCCATTTCATTATCGTATATCATTGTGTCGGAAATAAGCCCTACATATTGACCATTTGAAAGCACCGGCAAATGCGATACCTTAAACGAATCCATAATGTTTAAAGCTTTGGCTCCGGTGTCGTTACAATGAAGTACCGGCAGGTTGTTGTTTATGAGTTCTTGTGCAATCAAGATGTATTTATCCTTTTTTAAATGTTGTACAACTTCAAAATAATATAAAAATTGTAACTTGCAGGCCTAAAATTCTACAAAAATGACAAGGCTTAGTGTAAATATAAACAAAATTGCCACACTACGTAATGCCCGTGGTGGAAATATCCCCAATATTGTTGAATCGGCAATTAATTGCCAAAAGTTCGGTGCCCAGGGAATTACAGTTCACCCCAGACCCGACGAACGGCATATTCGATACAACGACGTACACGAACTGCGCCCCGTTGTTACGACCGAATTCAACATTGAGGGATACCCAAACCGAAAATTTATCGACCTGGTTTGCGAAGTTATTCCCGAGCAAGTAACCCTGGTACCCGACCCTCCTGAAGCTATTACTTCGAATGCCGGCTGGGATACGCTCAAAAACAAATCGTTTCTTATCGATGTAATCAAAGAATTTCATTCGAAAGGCATACGGGTTTCGATTTTTACCGGCACCGAAACAGAAATGATTGAAGGTGCGAAACGTTGCAACACCGATCGCATTGAGCTTTACACCGAACCTTATGCTACCAACTTCCCACTTTCGGCCGAAAAAGCAGCACAACCCTTTGTTACCGCAGCCCTTAAAGCCAAAGAGCTTGGACTGGGCGTTAATGCCGGACACGACTTAAACCTCGACAACCTGAAACCCTTAATCGAAAAAATTCCGTTTATCGACGAGGTGTCAATTGGTCATGCCTTAATTGCCGATGCGCTGTACATGGGGTTGGAAACAACCATTCAAAAGTATCTTGAAGCTTTAAAATAATATGAATTTGTTTTACCGAAGCGAAGGGAAAGGCGAGCCGCTTGTAATCTTACACGGGCTGTATGGCTCGTCGGACAACTGGATGCCCATTGCCCGAAAATTGGCAGCATCGTTCCGTGTTATTAGCGTCGATTTACGCAACCATGGTGCATCGGCACACGACAACAGCCACACGTACGACGATATGGTAACCGACCTGGCCTGGCTTTTTCACGAGTTGAACATTGAAGCTGCACACGTACTGGGACACAGCATGGGAGGAAAAACAGCCATTGCCTTTGCAGCCGACTATCCCGAAAAAACCAAATCGTTGATAGTTGCCGACATTGCCCCTACCAATTATCGAAAAAATCCAGCCTCGGCCTTGCAATACGATTTCCATAAGAACATACTCGAAACGCTGAGAAACACCGACCTTTCGAAATATAAAACCCGAAAGGAAATTGACCAGCATCTCGAACAGGGAATCACCCAAAAATTTGTACGTCAATTTATTCTGAAAAACCTTCGACGTGGGGGAAATGGTTACGAATGGAAGCTGAATATTGAAGCCCTGTACAAAAACCTGGATCATATTATTAGTGGCGTCGATTTTGAAGACTACTCGGATCGTATTCCAATAATGCTGTACCCGGTTTTATTTATCAAGGGCGAACTTTCGGGTTATATTGACGAGGAAGGTGAAAAAAATATTCGGTTAATGTATCCCGAAGCGCAGATAAAAACCGTTAAGAATGTCTCGCACCTGCTGCATGCCGAAAAGCCTGATGAATTTATTGAAATTGTTTCTGACTTTCTTCTGCAAGCCTAAAAATTTATTGTTTTAAAACTTCAGCAGCATATTCGTTCGAAATATAATTGAATTCGGAGCAACAAACCTGTGCCGCGAAATCTGCTGCATACTGAATTATTTCAAGCCAAATACTTTCGTTTATCTGACTAATGTTGGCTGTTTGGATATTCATTTTATAAAAACCATACACCAAGCCGGCTGTAAAATTATCGCCGGCTCCGATTGTACTTACCGATTCGACAGCTTGCACCGGAAACGTTAAAGCAAGCCCAGAGGTGCGAAGTTCGATTTTGTGAGCGCCCGAAGTAACAATAAGCACTCGCACACCAAAAGGCTGAACCATTTTGAACAGAACATCGGCATTGTCGGTTTGATACAAACGCATAAAATCCTGATTCGAACCTTTTAACACCTTAGCCAAGTGCAAGTTCTCTTCTACTTTCTTTCGTGTTTCGACAAGCTCGCGTGGCCCAAACTCCCTGATATTAGGGTCATAAATGGTAAGAACATCTTTATCGTGCGCCTGATTCAGAAACAACAGAAGGTTATTTCGTCCTTCGTCTTTTATGGCATTTGTTGAACCAAACGTAACCATATCGTTTTGGCTTAAACCCGGAAAAATAAGCGATGGATATTCGTCGGCACGGTAAAATTCGTATTCGGCATTGTTATTTTCGTCCATAAAAGCAAGAGCCAGTCGTGAGTTTCCCTCGTAGCGGATAACATAATCGGTTCCAACGCCATTGTTCTTTAAAAAATTGAGCGACAAATTGCCAACCTGGTCGTTGCCCATGCGAGACACAAACTGAACCGGCAATTTAAGACGGCCAAGACTTATAGCTGTATTTAAAACGCTACCACCAACAACTGCGGATGAGGGCTGTCCGTTTCTAAAAATGATATCGAAAGTTGTTTCACCTACGGTATAAATATTACTCATTGTTGCGATTGTATTTTACATTCAGTTTTTTCATGAAATGCCAATTGCTTTTGCCTCCTAAACCTTTATCGCACCGCCACATCCAGTTTCTATCGATTGTTCCCGGGGTATTCATCCGAGCGTGGGTGTCGAGCCGCAAAATATCCTGCAAGGGCACAATAGCGATGCAGGCCACCGACGACCAGGCATACTCAACCAGTCGTTCGGCCACACTTTTTCGGTTGGTATGCGCACTATAACTTTTCACAATTTTCTTTTCCTTCGTCGAAAGGGCACTCCACCACCCCACCAGGGTGTCGTTATCGTGTGTACCGGTATATACCACATTGTTTGCCGTAAAATTGTGCGGCAAATGCACATTGTCGGCCTCGCCCGAAAAGGCAAACTGCAAGACCTTCATCCCCGGCAATTCAAAATGATCGCGCAAAGCTTCAACTTCGGGTGTTATCTCACCCAGGTCTTCGGCTACGACAGGCAATTCAGGCATTCGTTTTTTCAAAACCTGCAACATTTCGTAACCATGAGCTTTTTGCCAGCTACCGGTTTTGGCCGTTTTGGCCAATGCCGGAATGGCCCAAAACGACTCCAAACCTCTAAAATGATCGATTCGCACCATATTGAACAGATGCAAGTTGAAATAAATACGCGCAATCCACCAATGATATTCGTCAGCAGCCATTTTCTCCCAATCGTAAACCGGATTGCCCCACAACTGGCCATCCTCGCTAAAATAATCGGGCGGAACACCTCCTACCAGCAGAGGATCGCCGTTTTTGTCGAGTTGAAAAAACGACTGATTGCTCCACACATCGGCGCTATCGTAAGCAACGTACAAGGGTAAATCGCCAAAAATCTGTACCCCTCTTTTGTTGGCATATTCTTTCAACCTAAACCATTGACGAAAAAATATGAACTGCTTAAACATTTCGGCACGAATAAGTTGCTCGTGTTCGTGGCGGAACTTATGCAATGAATGTGCGTTTCTCTTTTTAAGTTTTTCGGGCCATTTACTCCATGCTTCACCGTTGAATTGCTGTTTACACACGGCATACAAGGCATAATCGTTGAGCCACCATCCGTGTTCACCGATAAAAGCATCAAACTCGGCCCAAAATGCAGAAAATCCATGCTGATTATGCCTAAAATTATCCCAACATTTAATCAGCAACTGGTGCTTCCACTGGGTAGCTCTTTCGTAATCGACCCTATGTTTCGAAAATTTTGGTGCCAACAAGATATCGTCCTTGTTCAGCAATCCCCAGTTTAGCAACTCGTCGGGCGAAACAAAAAGCACATTGCCGGCATAAGCCGAGTACGACTGATAGGGCGAATTGCCTGGACCGTGAGGCCCCAGGGGCAATATTTGCCATACCCCAAAACCGTTTGCCGCCAGCTTATCAATAAAACTGTAGGCTTCGACACCCAAGTCACCCGTTCCATAGTTCGATGGCAATGAGCTTACGTGAAGCAACACCCCGCTTTTTCGTTTTTCGTTCAATTTTTTCATCACTTTCGACGTAAAATAACCATAGTCGCACCAAATCCATACTCTTTAAACGATGCATCCTGAAAATTGAAACGGGCATATTTCGATTTCAGTTTTTTAGCAATTTCCTGTTTTAAGACGCCGTTTCCAACCCCATGAATAAACACGATACGTTTAACATGATTTTTAATGGCATCGTCCATTTCGCTATAAAATTTATCGAGTTGAATATCGAGAATTTCGCGGTTCGACAAACCGGCGGTGCTGTCAATCAATTCATCGATATGCAAATCGACCTCCACAATGTCGGGCTGCTTAACCGGTTTAGGAGCTTGCTCTTCGGGGCGGTTCTGCTTGTCTTTTTCGTCAAGCACTTTCTTAAAATCTTTTTCGGTCATTTTATCCAACTCTTCAACTAAAGGATTGGTAACCAAATCGAACACCATGGCTTTCCCGTCAAAAAAATCGTTCTCGGTAAAGCTTTTCTCTTTGTAAAACTTCACCGCATTTACGGCTACTTCTTTGGAGATGGGAGCAACAAGTTTTTTTGATTCTTTCTCGAAAGGAATAATTCGGAAAAAGAATTTGGGCAAGTTGCTTATATCGGAAAGCCCAAGGCCGTCGATATAATTTTTGGTATTGGGTTCGAGCGTACCGGCATCGATGGTTTGATATTTATCGCCATCGAAATGCACGTAATGGTACAGAACCGAATAATTGCTGTCGTTGATAAAATAAATTTCGATTTCGCCACCAACCGGATTGTTCTGATCGGTAGGATAAAAAGCCATGTAAAAGCGTGGCTGATCGTTTCCAGGAATAATCACAGGTTCGTAGTCTTCTTCAGGTTCTTCTTCGGGTTCGGGCTCTCTTTTTTCAGTCTTATTCGTGCCGGCACCCGAATAATCTCCGGCTGAATTACTGTAAGCCACTTCCTCTTCAACCTTAACCAACTCGGTAATCATTACCGGTATTTCAAAGCCGTCGTCGCCTTCGACCACTGCAATATTTTTACTTTGAAAACTAACAATACGGCCACCGCCAACATCGTTTAAAAACTTTACTTTATCGCCTATATTTAACATGATAAAACACATTTTACATTGAAAAGTGCAAAGTTAACGCAATTTTAGACCTGAAAGAGTGGGAAGGGGGATTTATTCAAGGTTACGGGTTTTAGGTTTAACTACGCTGCCCTACGTTGATTTACGCTTCGCTCCAATTCAGGTTACAATTTGGTTTGACTTCCATTGCTTCGAATCGCTTTCTTATTGTATTCTATTGCTACGGGCATGATATATGTGTTAAATCGCGACCCGCATTTTTTGTTATTTTTGCAGCCTGTTATTCACGTTAAATACATAAAATAATAAAACGTTTGTTGCCCATGGCCGATTTCAACAACATAAAAAACATCCGGATGGATGAATACGATTACACACTACCCGAAAACCGTATTGCCAAATACCCACTTACAAAAAGAGATCAGTCTAAACTACTGCTATGGAAAAACGGAACAATAAGCGACCACACATTTGCAACTTTGCCTGAATTACTCCCACCACACTCAAAACTTATATTCAACAACACCAAAGTAATACGTGCACGACTTTTTTTCAGAAAAGAGACAGGTGCAAAAATTGAAATATTTTTACTCGACCCGGCAGAACCAACCGACTATTCGCTCAACTTTCAACAAACTCACGAATGCAGCTGGAAATGCATCGTCGGAAATCTGAAAAAATGGAAAAATGGGGTATTAAAACTTCCGCTGTCAATCAATAACGAGGCAACAAACCTTTATGCTGTAAACACCGGCAAATCAGGCAACAGTCAAATAATACAATTCAGTTGGGATAGGCCACAATTCAGCTTTTCGGATATCCTGGAAGCAGCCGGCAATATTCCCATTCCCCCTTACCTGCAACGCGACACCGAAGAAATTGACCTTACCCGTTATCAAACGATATTTTCGAAAATAAAAGGTTCGGTTGCAGCCCCCACTGCCGGCCTCCATTTTACCGACGAAGTACTTCAAAACCTTCATCTTAAAGGAATAAACACCCACGAACTCACCCTGCATGTAGGAGCAGGCACTTTTCAACCGGTAAAGAGCAACACCATAGACGAACACGAGATGCACACCGAGCACATTCTGGTGAAAAAAACATTTGTAAAAGAACTGATGGAAAGCCATTCGTCGATAATTGCCGTAGGAACCACCTCGATACGCAGCCTCGAAAGCCTATATCAGGCAGGGCTCAAAATCATTCAGAATCCCAGCATTCAACCCAACAAACTCGATGTAAAACAATGGGAGCCTTACCAAAACAAGCTTAATTTTTCGCGATACGAAGTTTTAAAAGTGCTGCATAGTTACATGGAAACACACCAACTCGACTTTATAAGCACAAGCACTCAAATAATCATTGTGCCGGGTTACGAATTTAAGCTCGTTGACGGGATGATAACCAATTTTCATCAGCCAAAAAGCACCCTATTGCTGCTTATTTCGGCATTTTTAGGCAACAACTGGAAAAAGGTTTACGCCCACGCTCTCGACAACGACTACCGGTTTTTAAGCTATGGCGACAGCAACCTGTACCTAAAATAATACTGAATGTCCGTTCAGTTTAAACATTATTCTCTATTTTTGATATTGATAATCTGATAAACCATTATACAAATGATAATAATTGGAATAGCGGGCGGAACGGGCTCGGGAAAAACGACGGTGGTAAAAGAAATTACCAAACAGCTCAACAACGAAGCTATTGCTATTATACCACAAGATGCTTACTACAAAGACAGCCGGCATCTCCCCATGGAAGAACGGCAAAAAATAAATTTCGACCACCCCGATTCGGTTGAATTTGAATTGTTGATAAAGCACTTAAAAAAACTAAAAGAGGGCAAAAATATTGAACAACCCATATACTCGTACCTTACCTGCACCCGAGCCAAAGAAACCATTACCGTTACACCCAAACATATTATTATTGTTGAAGGAATACTGTGCCTGACCAACGCTACACTGCGTAAACTTATGGATATCAAGGTTTTTGTAGATTGCGAAGCCGACCTTCGCTTATCAAGAGTTATTCAGCGCGATATTATTGAACGCGGGCGCGGAGTTGACCAAACCCTCGATCGCTATGAAAAAACCGTTCGCCCCATGCATCTGCAATTTATTGAGCCCAGTAAGCGTTATGCCGACATTATCATACCACAAGGCGGGCAAAACAAAGTAGCCATCAATATTTTAACCCAGTTTATCGAAAAACAACTAACCATAAAATAAACCGCGATGCTTGACAATATTAACATCGAAAATGTGCTATTTCTCGATATCGAAACCGTACCGGCCTGTTCCTCTTTCGATAAGCTTAGCGAGAAAATGCAAAAGCTTTGGACAAAAAAAGCTAGTCATTTTATGAGCAACGAACAAACTCCGTCCGAAGTGTATGAACGAGCCGGCATTTATTCGGAATTCGGAAAAATTATTTGCATATCGGCAGGCACACTGTACCAAAAAAAAGGCGAATGGAAATGCCGCGTAAAATCGTATGCCAACCACGATGAGAAAATTCTTTTAGTAGAATTTATCAATATGCTCGAAAACTTCTGTAAGCGGGGAGCCGTTAAACTATGCGCCCACAACGGACAAGAGTTCGATTTTCCATACATTGCCCGCCGATGCCTCATAAACGGGATACAAATTCCCAAAATACTCGACATTGCCGGCGCTAAACCCTGGGAAGTAAAAGACTTACTGCTTGACACACTTCAACTATGGAAATTTGGCGACTACAAACATTTTACATCGCTCGATTTGCTGTGTGCCATATTCGATATACCAACCCCAAAAGACGATATCGACGGTAGCCAAGTAGCTGGTGTATATTACATCGAAAACAACCTCGACCGCATTATAACTTACTGTGAGAAAGACGTTTTTGCCTTAACACAACTTTTTCTGCGCTACCAGGGTAAAACCATTTTACCCCCCGAAGCATTAGAAATCGCTTAAAATCGGACGACATCCTGTTTTTATTCAAAAAATATAGTTTATTTGCAAAATTATTTATCACTAAAATTTATGTGCTGCTATAATGAAGAACACCTATTTCGATTTGATTGAACAAAGTTACTATTTCCCCCAGGAAGGCTTTGACCTACGCGACGGATACCTTACATTTCAAGGTATATCAATGAAGTATCTAATCGATAAATACGGTACCCCGTTTCGGTTTATTTACCTGCCCAAAATTGGCGACCAGATAAAGAAAGCCCGCAACTTGTTTAAGCGTACCATGAAAAAATACAATTACCGGGGTCGCTATCATTATTGCTACTGCACCAAATGCAACCACTTTTACCACGTAATTGGCGAAGCATTAAAAAACAATGTGAACCTCGAAACTTCATCGTCGTTCGATATTGACCTTATACGAAACCTGTATGCCGAGAAAAAAATCGATAAAAACCGCATACTTGTTCACAATGGCTACAAAACCGACGAATACCTCAAAAAAATAATTGATTTACAGGAAATTGGATTCAAAAACTCCATTATAATACTCGATAGCACCAACGAGCTACACCGTATCGAAAAGCTGGCCAACGGGCGCAAGGTGCGCATTGGCCTGCGCATGGCCATTAACGAAGAGCCACAATCGGCTTATTATACCTCGCGACTGGGAATAAGGCATGCCGAAATGATGAACTTTTTTGAGAAAAACATTAAAGACAACCCCAATGTGGAAATGCGAATGCTGCACTTCTTTGTCGATTCGGGCATAAAAGACAGCTTATACTATTGGGGCGAATTTCAGAAAGCACTTACTCTGTATGTCGAATTAAAAAAACAGTGCGAAACGCTGGTCGATTTCAACCTGGGCGGAGGCTTTCCTATTCGCAACCACATGGGCTTCGAATACAGCTACGAATACATGATCGACGAGATTGTAAAAAACATAAAAGAGGTATGCGATAAAGAGGGTGTACACGAGCCCGATATTTACACCGAATTTGGGAAATACACGGTAGGCGAAAGTGGCGCAATTATTTTCAAAGTACTGGAACACAAACAGCAAAACGACACCGAAAGCTGGTACATCATCGACAACAGCCTGATGAATACCATTCCGGATGCATGGTCTATACACGAAAAATTTATCTTACTACCCGTAAATAAATGGGACAACGAATACAAACGGGTAAACATTGGGGGCATAAGCTGCGACCATTCCGATTATTACAACTCGGAAGACTTTAACCAAGAGGTTCTTTTGCCATCGTTCGACGACAATGAGAAAGAGCCCCTTTACCTGGGCTTCTTTCACACCGGGGCATACCAAGATGCTATAAGCGGCTATGGTGGCATAAAGCACTGCCTTATCCCCTCGCCCAAGCACGTAATTATCGATCGCGACGAAAAAGGCAACTTTTTCGATTATGTATATCGCAACGAGCAGTCGTCGGAAGAAATGTTTAAGATACTGGGATACAAGAAGAAATAAAAATTGATAAAAACTTAAAACTCAAAACGGTTGTAAATGTTTTTTTTCAAAACATTACAACCGTTTTTTTAACTCTGCAACGTATGGCAACCAAAATACCCGTTCATCCCGAAACCAAGGCACTAATTTTTGATATCGATGGCACGCTGGCCGATACCATGCCAGCACATCTTAAAGCATTTCGGAAAGTACTTTCGAAATACGGTATCGACTTCGACAAAGAATTATTTGACTCGCTGGCGGGAGTGCCCGTAGAGCCACAAATGATAATGCTAAAAGAGAAATTTAAACCCGACAATTTTGATCCGGCCCGGGTTGCGCGCGAAAAAGAAGACGAATACTTTAAAAGCATAGAACAAACCCGCCCCATTGAGGCTGTTTACGAAGTACTGATGGCAAACCACGGCCGGCTGCCTATAGCCTGTGGCACCGGCGGCGACAAGCGGATAGCTACCCGCACCCTCGAAGTAATTCGGGTAAGCGACAAAATTGATGTACTGGTTACAGCCGACGATGTAAAAAACGGCAAACCAGCACCCGACACCTTTTTGAAATGCGCCGAACAACTGGGCGTTGAACCCCGTTACTGCTAGGTATTCGAGGACGGAGAACCCGGCATACGAGCCGCAATTGCAGCCGGCATGAAAGTTACCGACGTTAGAAAATACGTTTAAGCATTTAGGTTTTAAAACCTTGAATAATCAAAAACTTTTTCCGAAAGAAATCTTGATTTCGACTAAAAACCAAAACCACCAAAGTCGAATTCTTTCGTTTCGGCTTCTTCAAACATTTCGGCTTCGAGATGCACCGGGTTGCCTTCGATGTAGATGGCTTTACCAGTTTCGGGACAAATATATTCGCAGCCTCCGCAGCCAACACAAATCGATTGGTCGGTTTTAGGAATGGTAAGTGCCCCCTTGTATGGCACCATCGTAACAGCCTGTGTAGGACAATGCTCGGCACAAGCGCCACAGTTTGTCTCGTCGCGGTACGCTATACAATGGTCGAGATTAAGAACTACTTTACCAACCTGGGTTAGGTGTTTTTGGTCAACCGTTAAGGGTTTTATTGCTCCATTGGGACAAACTTCGGAACAAACGGTACAATCGTAATTGCAAAAACCATCTGAAAATTTCATCACAGGGAACATCATGCCGGCCAGGCCGTATTCCATAAATGCCGGTTTGATAACATGGGTAGGGCACTTACTTACACACAAATGGCATGCAGTACAATGGTCGAGTAAATGTTGTGTACTAATGGCACCCGGAGGAGCCATTGGCGTAGGTTTAGCTTTATCGGATTTCGCATTGCCGGCAAATACTGCCGGTAAAGCAGCAGTTGAAAGTACTGCCGTAGTTAAAAATTTACGTTTACTCTCATCCATTTCTGTTTGTTGTTTTTTTCGTTTTGCCAAACCATACGAAAAAGAAATAGCTCCCTTATTACAGCTATCGATGCAGTTAAAACAAGCTACACAACGACTGTAGTCGATACGCTGTTCTTTGCTATTGATACAAAAACCCTTACAGTTGGTCTCGCACAACGAGCAGCTATTGCAAGCCGAATGGTCGATACGTATTTTCAGCAATGAATACTTACTAAGAAAACCCAAAACCGTACCCACCGGGCAAAATGTGTTGCAATACGTACGTCCGTGTCGCCAGGCCAGGTAAACAACCACCAACAATGTAGTAAAAGCAACTACAAAAGCGCCCCAGCCTTGGATAGAAACATCGGCACGATAAAATGTGTAATTATCGAAATGAGTAAAGATAAATTCAAGTAAATTATTTCCCAAGACATAAACCGGCTTAAAAACCGAAACCACAATACGCCCGTAAGCGCTGTATGGATCGGTTAAGGCAAGTAAAACCGGCACACCCAGTAAAAAACCTGCAAGCGCAACTACCACAACCGACCAACGCAAAAAAGTTCGCGCACGCCGAAACTTATAGCGTAATTTTTTCTTCCTGAAAAATGCAGCTACCCGTCCGGTTACATCCTGAAAAACCCCTAATGGGCATATTACCGAGCAATAAACCCGCCCAAAAATTAACGTCGAAACCACAAGTACAAGAACCGTTATAACGCTTAGCGATAAAAATGCCGGCACAAATTGAATTCGAGTTAAAAAATTAAACCAATCGGGTAACAAACCCGTAAAATCGAGAAAATAAAGAGTGATAAATACAAATACCACCAACGCCAAACCTACCCGTATTTTTTTAAGCATAGAAATTCCTCTTTTTAGATTTGGATTCGCTTAATGTTCATTTTCTCGAGATCCATAGATCCTATGTTGAGTTTTTGACCATTCTCTATATGTTTTACATGGTCGAGAGGTATATCTTCAATTTGCCCGAAGAATTTTGCAGCAGCGGTATCAACGGCTACAATATCTTGCGATAAAAACAAGCTTTTGGTAAGCACCACATCGGCTTCTGATTTTCCACGAGGGCCATTCGTTTTGAGTGTTCGATAAGCATCAACTACATTCAGCACAGCTTTTTTATCGAGCGAACATACATCGGCAATGCATTGCTGTAAATCGTTGCGGTGAAAGAAACGCCTATCCCACACGATGCCCATGTGGTTTTTCATCGAAATAGACAACCTGGCTCCTCCGTGATGTTTGAGCACCGGTACATTAATCCACACATCACTGTCGAGAATAGCTTCATGTATTTTTGCTTCTTTCAAAACTATTCCCTTAGGTATTGAAACCTGGCGATAATACGATTCCTGATGACCCGGCATTACTTTGGCACCGGCTTTTTTAGCTGCATCTTCAATACCACTGTTTTTGTAGCACTTCACCCAGTCGTCGCAGGTATTATCGAAAACAAGCACTTCAGAAGCACCCGCATCGAAGCATTGTTTTATAATTTCGGCTATAAGCTCAGGATTAGTATTTCCGGCCAGTTCAGGTGCTCTATCCCACCCAATATTTGGCTTTACGGCAACTTTAAAGCCTTTCTTTACAAACTTTTGCATGCCCCCCATTTCGCTAATTGCCCGTTGAAACATTGCTCCGGGCTCACCACCCATAACAGCGACCAAATCAACCGAAGTACCATCGGCCGATGTTCCTAAATTTTGAGACATAAGGTGCATGGCTCCGTTCGCCTTAATAGTGGCAGCCACTCCTGCTACTGCCAACGCTCCAAGAAATTTTCTTCTATCCATCATCATCCTGTTTTATTTTGCGTTCAAAAATAATATATGGGTAGCAAGATAGAAAAAAATCGCCTATCCAATGTATGATGTTATAAAACAAGCACCTATTTCGATGTTAAAAATTTGTTAATTTGCATTGCCGTACGCCGGCCGCTGTCGATGGCACGAACTACAAGGCTGGCACCCGAATTAGCATCGCCACAGGCAAATACTTTTGAAACGTTGGTCAAACCGTTATCAGTCGCGGTTTTTACATTTCCACGGGCATCGTATTCAACTTTTAGTGCATCGAGCAGGCCTTGGTGTTCGGGCGAAACAAACCCCATCGAAAGCAAAATGAGCTCAGCTTTTATCACTTGCTCAGTTCCGGGCACTTCGCTCATCACAAAGCAGCCACTCGAATCTTTGTCCCACTTTACCTGCACCACTTCGGCACCACATACCTTACCGTTTTCGGTAAGTATTTTTTTTGTTGCCAGGCTCCATCGGCGCTCACAGCCCTCGAGGTGCGAACTTGAGGTACGCAGGGTATTGGGCCAGTATGGCCACGGATTATTTTCGGTACGCTCGCGGGGTGGTTTGGGCATAATTTCGATTTGTGTTACGCTTTTGGCTTTTTGCCGTATTGATGTACCCACGCAATCGGAACCGGTATCGCCACCGCCAATAACCAGCACATTTTTATTTTCGGCCGATATTCGTTCAGCATCTTTTACCTTTTCTCCCCGCACCACTTTATTTTGCTGTTTCAGAAATTCCATGGCAAAGTATATCCCTTTGGCATCGCGCCCCTCAACTTCAAGGTCGCGGGGTTTCATAGCTCCAACAGCAATACACACAGCATCGTACTTTTTCAGCAATTCGGTTTTCGACACATCAACGCCAACTTTGGTGTTTACTATAAACTCAATTTCTTCGGCTTCTAAAATTTTCTGGCGCCGGTCGATTAAACCTTTATTGAGTTTAAAATCGGGGATTCCGTAGCGCAACAAACCACCAATGGCATTGTCGGCTTCGTAAACCGTTACGTTGTGTCCTTGCTGGTTAAGCAAATCGGCAGCCGACAAGCCGGCAGGCCCTGAGCCAATTACAGCAATTTTTTTTCCGGTACGAATATATGGTACGCGAGGCTGCACCAAGCCCAGCTCGAAAGCCTTCTCGACTACGGCCAATTCGTTTTCGCGAATGGTAACGGGTTCGTTATGAATATTTAGCACACACGACTTTTCGCAAAGTGCCGGACAAATACGCCCGGTAAATTCGGGGAAAGCATTGGTTGACGATAAAATTTCGTATGCTTCTCCGTAATCGCCCCGATAAAGAGCATCCTGCCACTCGGGAATTTTGCTGCACACAGTGCAAGCCCAATGACAAAAAGGAATTCCACAATCCATACAACGCGAAGCCTGCGCCCTGCGATCATCATCGTTCAGGGTTTGTTCTACTTCGCCAAAATCGCCTGTTCGTTCCTGTACCGGACGGTAGCCGCTCTCTTTGCGACCTATCTCCATAAAACCTGTAGGTTTTCCCATATCTTTAATTATTTCAGATTTCAACTGTTGAGTTACAAATTGACATTTCGACTATCGGACTATTCATGCCGGCGATCATCAACCGATTTTTGCAATTCAATTTCAATTTTTCGCAACTTCTCTTCTTCGAGAATTTTTTTGTACTCAAAAGGAATCACTTTCACAAAACGAGGCAGGTATTCATCCCAGTTGGTCAGAATTCTTGCAGCCAGTTTACTTCGGGTTTCGATCAGATGTTCGCTAATCATCCCCTGCAGTTCAACCACATCGGCTTTGTCTTCAACCTTTTCGAGTTCAACTAGTCCTTTGTTGCAGTAATAATCAAAATCACCTTCAACATTAAGCACATAAGCAATACCACCACTCATTCCGGCTGCAAAATTTCGGCCGGTTTTACCAAGCACAACCACCCGTCCACCGGTCATGTATTCGCAGCAGTGGTCGCCGGTTCCCTCAACCACCGCACAGGCGCCCGAGTTGCGAACAGCAAAACGCTCTCCCACTACGCCGCGAATAAATACTTTTCCGCCGGTAGCTCCGTACAAGGTTGTATTGCCCACAATAATATTTTGTGCCGGGTCGAAGGTCGATTTAGATCGTGGCACAACGGTAATTTTTCCGCCCGAAAGCCCTTTCCCCAGGTAGTCGTTCGAATCGCCCTGCAAACGTAACGACACACCTTTGGCAAGAAAAGCTCCAAAGCTTTGCCCTGCCGACCCATGAAAAATACAGTTTATGGTATTATCGGGCAGGCCTTCTTCGCCATATCGTTTCGATATTTCGCCCGAAAGCATTGCCCCCACAGTGCGGGTAACATTGTTGATGTCCTTTTCAATCCACACTTTCTGCTGGCTTTTTATGGCTGCATTGGCTTCGCGAATAAGTGCCCGATCGACATGATCATCGAGGTTCAGCGTATTGGGCTGCACATTGCGAATGGCAAATATTTCGGTCTCTTTGGGTTTATACAATATTTTGCTGAAATCGATTTTTGATGATTTCCAGTTTTGCACTTCCGGATCGACTTCGAGCAGCTCGGGACGCCCCACAATTTCGTCAAGGCTTCGGTAGCCCAGCTGTGCCAGGTGTTCGCGTACTTCTTCGGCAATAAAACGGAAAAAATTGACCACAAAATTTGCTTTTCCGATAAAGCGCTCACGAAGCTTTTCGTCTTGCGTGGCAATTCCCATCGGGCAGGTATTGAGATGGCATTTGCGCATCATAACACAACCCAGAACAATAAGTGCACTGGTGCTAAAACCAAACTCTTCGGCTCCGAGGCAAGCCATTTTCACTACATCGAGGCCGGTTTTGAGCTGCCCATCGACTTGCAATTTCACTCTTCGTCGCAAATCGTTCATTACCAGCGTTTGCTGTGTTTGAGCGATTCCCAGCTCGGGAGGTACACCGGCATGTTTAATTGAACTGGCAGGCGATGCCCCGGTACCACCATCGTGACCGGCAATGATTATAATATCGGAAAAAGCTTTAGCCACACCGGCAGCTACCGTACCAACACCATCTTCCGACACCAGCTTTACCGATACTTTAGCCGCCGGATTGGCACATTTCAAATCGTAAATAAGCTGCGCCAAATCTTCGATAGAATAAATATCGTGATGAGGAGGAGGCGAAATCAGCGTAATTCCAGGCGTTGAGTTCCGGGTTTTGGCAATCACTTTATTTACCTTAAAGCCAGGCAACTGTCCACCTTCGCCGGGTTTAGCGCCCTGTGCCATTTTTATCTGAATTTCCTCGGCATTGGTCAGGTAATTATTGGTTACGCCAAAACGCCCCGAAGCTATCTGTTTGATTTTACTGTTTTTGATGGTTCCAAAGCGTGCCGGATCTTCACCACCCTCGCCGGTGTTGCTGCGTCCACCCAGGGTATTCATTGCTACAGCCAAAGCCTCGTGAGCTTCCTTGCTAATAGACCCGTACGACATGGCTCCGGTTACAAAACGGCGGGTAATGGCTTCAACCGGTTCAACCTCGGATATATCGATGGGCTGAGCAACGGGTTTTAGACGTAAAAATCCGCGAATAAAATGGGTTTTATTCTCTTGCTCAATGCGGTTCGAAAACTCTTTGAATTTTGAATAATCGTTGGTTCGGGTGCTCCACTGCAAAAGAGCAATGGTTTCGGGGTTCCAGGCATGGCGCTCGCCATCGCGGCGGTAATGGTACACTCCACTGCTTGCCAACTGAAATTTCTGGTTAACAGGCCTGTAAGCCTCATCGTGAAACATCAACGCTTCGCGAGCTAACTCGCTAAGGCCTACTCCACCAATGCGCGATGGCGTTCCCCTGAAATACTTTTCGATTAAATCGGGGTCAACACCCAAGGCCTCAAAAATTTGCGCCCCGTGATAACTGCGCAAGGTTGAGATTCCCATTTTTGAGAATACTTTCAGTAAGCCTTTCTCAACGGCTTTTTTGTAGTTTTTACGAGCCTCACTGTAAGGAATATTCAACTCGCCGGTTTTCACCAGGTTATCGATAACGGCAAAAGCCAGGTAGGGGTTTACAATGCTGGCACCATAGCCAATCAACAAGGCAAAATGCATTACTTCGCGTGCCTCGGCCGTTTCGACAATGATACCAATTTGCATGCGTTTTTTCACCTCGATAAGATGATGGTGAACGGCAGCTGTTACCAGTAACGATGGCAAAGCAGCCATATCCTTACTAATGTGGCGATCGGATAAAATAATGAAATTCTTTTCTTCGTCAACGGCCGTTTCGGCCTGAAGTAAAATGTTGTCGAGTGCCCGCTTAAAGCCTTTTTCGCCTTCCTTAGCCGGAAAAACCATTGGGATAATCGAATGTGAGAAGTATTCATCTTTAATATCCTTAATTTTTCCCAGGTCGGTATTGGTAATAATCGGGTGCCGCACTTTAATCATTTTTGCATGCTCGGGGTTGTCTTCGAGTATATTTTTATTTAGCGAACCAATGTAATTGGTTAACGACATAACCAGTTCTTCGCGAATGGGATCGATTGGCGGATTGGTTACCTGGGCAAACAATTGTTTAAAATAGTTGAAAAAGCGTTGCGGTTTATCCGAAAAAGCAGCCAGTGGCGTATCGTTTCCCATCGAAGAGGTTGGCTCAACCCCATTTGTGGCCATTCCTTTCACAATTAACCTAACATCTTCTTTCGAATATGAAAACTCTTTCAGGTAAGTTTCCAGGTCGTCGCCCATTGCTGAGGGCACACGCTGCTGCACCTCAATGTCTTCGAGGCTTATGCGGTAATCTTTTAACCAGTTTTGATACGGATTTCGCTGCACCAGCTCGTTTTTCACCTCCTGGTCGGGAATAATAATTCCAAGCTTAGTATCGACCAGTAGAATTTTCCCGGGTTTTAGCCGACCTTTTTCGCGAATAATTTCGGGTTGAAAATTCTGCACACCCACCTCGGAGCCCATCACAATCATATCGTCGGTAGTAACCACATAGCGCGAGGGACGCAGGCCGTTACGGTCGAGCGTGCCACCAATGTAACGACCATCAGAAAACACAATGGATGCCGGGCCATCCCAGGGTTCCATAATGGTTGAGTGATATTCGTAAAAAGCTTTTAGGCTATCGGGGATTGGGTTTTTGTCGTTAAACGATTCGGGTATCATCATGCACAAAACATGCGGCATGGGACGCCCGGCCATAAATAAAAATTCAAGCACATTATCGAACGAAGCCGAATCGCTTTTACCCGGCTCGATTATAGGCAGCACTTTTTTGAGGTCTTCGCCAAATACTTCTGATTTAAGCAACGACTCACGGGCATGCATCCACAACCGGTTTCCGCGCACGGTGTTAATTTCGCCGTTGTGTGCCACAATCCGGAAAGGCTGAGCCAGGCTCCAGGTTGGAAACGTGTTGGTGCTAAACCGCGAATGCACCATGGCAATGGCACTTTTAAATTCGGGGTCGTTCAAATCGTGAAAATAATCGGGAAGCTGTCCAGGAGTAAGCATGCCTTTGTACACCATGGTTTTGGTTGACAAGCTGGGGAAATAAAAAGCATCTCTTTCTTTGAGTTTTGAAGTACGAATTGCGTTTTCGCTTAATTTTCGTACCACGTACAATTTACGCTCCAAAGCTTCCTGCTCGCGTTTTACCGTTGATTTTATAAATACTTGAATAATTCTGGGTTCGGCTCGTAAAGCAATTTCGCCGGGAGCTTTCGAATCGACCGGCACCTCGCGAATGTGAAATAAGTCGAGCTGCTCTTCGTTGCAGTACTTTTGCAGCACCGAAATACACAAATCGGCTTCTTTTTTACGCTGAGGCAAAAACAGCAAACCAGTGCCATATAAACCGGCTAAGGGAACATTTACACCCAACTTCACAATAAAATCGTGCGGAATCTGCACCTGAATCCCTGCACCATCACCGGTTTTTGAATCGGCGCCTGTTGCCCCACGATGATCCATCCGGGCTAACACTTCGAGTCCCCGCTTTACAATGTCGTGTGTTTTTTGCCCTTTTATGTTGGCAACAAAACCAATTCCACAGTTATCGTGTTCGTTGGTAGGGCAATATAAGCCCTGTGCCTCCGGCAGTCCTTTTTGAATACTCATAGCTTTTTATTTTCGATTTTAACCCGGCTTAATAATTCTTTTTGTTGTTTTTTGACAACTAACAATAACTTTTAGATATTATTTAAGCCTGTTTCCCAAATTTCTGACGTCAAAAATAAACGTATTCAAACACAAATACAAAAAACAAATAAAGCACGCAGCAAAAGTATCAATTTGTCAAAACAATATTTACAAGAAAAAAAGCAAGCCAAAATAGCTTTACATACTGATTTTATGAATATTACAAACAATAAAGAGAAAACCAAAGATTATCAATTCAAAAAAGAAGAAAACAAAGATATTACATAGATGCTCTACCCTACCAGTTCTATGCCTTTTATGATTTATAGTGCTTTTTTTCAAGTGATTAAACAACACAATTGAGCTATAAAAACAAAGAACCAACGATAAATCGCCAGCTCTTTGTTAATTTTTCATTATCAAAAGCAACTCAAAGAATAATCAATATCATTTTGATAGTAATTTCGAATAACAAGTATCAATTTTTTCGAAATCAAACAAATCAACAATACTATTCATCTTCTCTGTTATCATATCGTTGCATAAATTACCAATGCTTCCCTCGTGGGTGTGATGCACATTTTTTTGAGGCACATATTCTCCATCAAGAATTTTTCGGGCAACCTGCTTATAGGCATCTCTGAACGGCACACCACTGCTTGCCAGCTTATTTACATCTTCGACACTAAAAATGAGGTCGTACTTTTTATCGTCGAGCACATTTTCGTTCAATGTCATATTTTCGATGGCGTAAGCAGCTATTTGCAAGCAGCTTTTCAGTTCGTCGAAAGCCGGAATAAACACTTCCTTAATAATTTGCAGGTCACGAAAATATCCGCTGGGCAAATTGTTTGTCATTAAAACAATATCGTTGGGCAAGGCCTGAATTTTATTGCAATGAGCCCGCAGAAGTTCAAACACATCGGGATTTTTTTTATGCGGCATAATGCTCGAACCGGTAGTCATATTGTCGGGCAACTTCACAAAACCAAAATTTTGGCTGGTAAACATGCACACATCAAAAGCCAGCTTTGAAAGCGTTGACGCAATTGACGACAAGGCAAAAGCGATGGTTTTTTCAACCTTCCCACGCCCCATTTGAGCATACACCACGTTGTAGTTCATATTGTCGAAGCCCAACAGGTCGGTTGTCATTTGCCGGTTAAGCGGAAAACTTGAACCATACCCGGCCGCCGAGCCCAGTGGATTTTGATTGGTAATTTTCCAGGCGGCATTTAAGAGTTGCAAATCATCGGTAAGGCTCTCGGCATAAGCACCAAACCACAATCCAAACGACGAGGGCATGGCAACCTGCAGGTGCGTGTATCCCGGAATCAGAACATCTTTACTTTGGTTGCTGCGCCGAATGAGCAATGAGAAAAGCTTTTCGCTCAAGCCGGTTATTTCTTTAATTTCGTTACGGGCATACAATTTCAAATCCAAAAGAACCTGGTCGTTTCGCGAGCGACCGCTGTGTATTTTTTTGCCCATGTCGCCCAACGCCCGGGTAAGCATAAGCTCAACTTGCGAATGCACATCTTCAATTCCCTCTTCGATTTGAAACTGCCCCGAAACAGCAAGATGATAAATTTTGGTGAGTTCATTCAGAATTTCAGGCAACTCATCGTCGTCTATCAGTTGAATAGAGTGCAGCATTTTAACATGAGCCATTGAGCCCAACACATCGAAGGGCGTCAACACCAAATCGAGCTCGCGGTCTTTTCCGATGGTAAATTTTTCGATTAAGGCATCAACCGGAATGCCTTTTTCCCATATTTTTTCAACGTTATGTTTCAATTTGCTCATTTTTATCATTTTTAAGCTTTGCAAAAATAATGAAATCTGCGAACTATCTTTCCGGGAGCAAACAATGTCCGATTTTTATGATAATTAACAAGTACTTTTCTTTGTTATTAACAAAACATTACACTATATTTACCAGTCAGAGACCTAACCAATATATTATTTAAGATGATTATACTGGCTTCATCACTCCAAACCATCGGTGCCGTTTACAGCAACAGCGAGAAACTTTTCATGTTAGCCATAACCATATGCACCTGTACATTAATTATTTGCATGTTTTGTTTTTTTAAACGACACCAGAAAACAGCCATGGAACTGGCGCGTGAAAAAGAAAAAAACAAAGCCAAAAAAGAAGAAAACAACATTCTGAAACGCGACATAAAAACCCGCACTGAAAATCTCGAAAAGGCTTTGCAAAAAGCCGAAGAAGCCAACCACTTAAAAACTTTGTTTTTAGCCAACATGAGTCACGAGATTCGCACGCCGCTTAACAGCATTATGGGTTTCTCGGAGCTTATAATAGACCGGCAATACGATAATGATTCAAAAGAAATATTTTCGAAACAAATTGAGCACAACAGCCTTCACCTGCTAAACCTGATGGATCAGATTTTTCATTTATCGATTATCGAAACCGGCAAAATCAACATCGATTTACAGGAAATTGACCTGAAAAAAATGCTCGAAAAACTGAAAAACAAAACCATTGAAACAATAAAACACTGCAACAAAAACATCGAATTTAAACTACAGGCACAACCCGGTTTTATACTTTATTCCGACAAAGCCAAGGTGAAATTAATTCTGAAAAACCTGCTCAACAACGCCATAAAATTCACCGATTCGGGATATATAAGCCTTACATGCAAACGAATAAACGAGATGTATCTATTCGAGGTGAGAGACACCGGTTGTGGACTACGCGAAGACGAATACGAACTTATTTTCGATCCGTTCACCCAGAGCTCTGAAACATTGAAGAAGATAAAAGGAGGCTCGGGGCTTGGGCTTGCCAACGTAAAAAATTACGTTATTTTACTGGGGGGAAAAGTATGGTGCGAAAAAAATACGCCACTTGGCTCGGTGTTTAGCTTTACACTTCCCCTACCATCAAATGTTTGCCAGGTAAAAAACACCGAAAAACAATATTCATTATTCAAGAATTAAACCATCGAGCAGCTGGATATATCGTTCGATACCACTTCGAATTTCGTGTAAATAAATGAACTCGTTGGCTGTATGTGAGCGGGCTGAATCGCCTGGCCCCATTTTAACCGAGCGGAAATTCATAAGCGATTGGTCGCTTAAGGTAGGCGACCCATAACAACGAATACCCATGTTTTTCACTTTTTGAACAAAGGGATGATCGAGATTGATGCCCGATGAGTTGAGTCTGCGCGATCGGGCTTTCACATCACAGTTTAAAAGGGCTAAAATCTCGTCGATAATTTCGTGATTGGTATAGCATTCGTTTGTACGCACATCCACAACAAACTTACAAATATCGGGCACTACGTTATGCTGAAACCCGGCATCAATCTGGGTAACCGTCATTTTAACCTCGCCCAGCAAATCGGAAACGCGGCTAAATTGGTAATTTTTTATTTTTTGTATCTCGTCAATAGCCAGATAAATGCTGTTTACGCCCTCGTTTCGGGCAGCATGGCCGGCTTTTCCATGCACCGCACAATCGAGCACCATTAGTCCCTTTTCGGCCACAGCCAATTCCATTTGAGTTGGTTCGCCCACAATGGCAAAATCAACCCTGTCGAGCACTTTCACCAGACTTTCCATTCCATTTTTTCCTGAACTTTCTTCCTCAGCTGTTGCAGCATAAATAAGATTAAAGGGTAAATCATTCTTCGAATAAAAATAAAGGAACACCGCCATTAGCGACACCAGTGGAGCTCCCGCGTCGTTGCTGCCCAATCCAATAAGTTTTTCACCTTCGCAGCTTGCTTTAAAGGGGTCGTAAACCCAGCCATCGACCGGCTTAACTGTATCGATATGCGAGTTGAGTAAAATCACCGGCAAATCGGGTCTCCAATGTTTATTCGTACTCCAGGTATTATTCTTCAGGGTTTGATACTGAACATTGTATTTCTGCAAATGTTGCCTGATTTTTTCGGCAGCCTTTTCTTCTTTTCCGGATAATGACGGGGTTTCAATTAACTGTTTCAGAAGTGAAACGCTATCGGTATAAAGATGGTCAATTTCCATTTCAAGTTGGTTTTCGGCTAAATTAGATACAATCGCCGAAATATCAAATCAAAATCTGAAAATGAAGCGCTATTTCACGATAACCTTCTCTTTCAGGTAATGTTCTTTCGAACGCAGCAAAAGCACATATGTGCCGCTTTTCAGTCCTTCAATATCGATTACCGAGAACGATTTTTCGAGACGTCCATTTAATTGCATCTGCCCCATAATGTTCAACAAAGAATAATCGAGCGGAAAATCGGCTTCGCCATCAAGCATAATATGTAAACGATCGTTGGCCGGATTTGGGAACACCTCAACAGCAAGCGACTCAAACTCATCAATGTCGAGCGGAAAGCTTACCACAAAGCGAAAATCGACACTCGCAGGCAAATAGTTATTATTACCCGGATGACTAACGGTGATAAGGGCTTCGCCACGATCGACCACCACAATTGAATCGGCTTCAACACGGATTACATCGGGATTAGACGATGAAAAATCAAAGCCCCGAAGCCCCGACGAAGCATAAAAATCGCTCATAAGAATAAGCTGACGGGTAGTAATTGAATCGGGCAAGGTGGTTTCGATAAACTGGCCTGCTTTCTGAACATAAAGCATTTGCGAAACCGTATCAGCAGCCCGATAACAAGCATCGCCTTGCTGTATAGCTGCAATTGAGCAAACACCTGCTCCTTTAACAACGATACGGTTGGAATCGATTTGTGCCACACTTGAATCGGACGAAACATAGCGAACCGGCAACCCCGATGACGAAACAGCCAATAGTTCGACGCCGTCACCGCCATACACCAGGGTATCGAGGGTTTCGAAGCTGATATGCTGTAAACTTTTTTCAACCACCAGGGTAAGCGTATCATAAACTTCATTCCAATATTCGTTGCCCGACTGACTTACAACCAGCAAGCCAACTCCGGGCTCTTTCACCTCAATCTTATTGTTTTGAATCGAAGCCAACTCCGGGTCAACATAAACCGGCAGTACAGTTAATCCACTGCCAGCCGAAGCTTCAACCACAAAAGCTTCATCGCCATAACGTTTATAAATTGTATCGGCAGCATCGATATGTTGAATGCCTTTCTGCACAACAATTTCGACTAAGGTATCGGCCGGAAGCCACAAATCGTTGCCAGGGTTACTGATGTGCAACCAGACGCTTCCAACCCCCGTAGCTACCAGGGTATTATTTTCGACCTGAACAACCGTAGTGTCATCAGAAACGACAGAATAAGAAAGACTATCATCCGGATGAATGATAAATTCGAGCTCATCGCCGTAGCGAAACATCGAATCCATTTGAATCTCAACAAGCTGCTGTCCTTTTTCAATCTGAACAATCATATATTTATAATCGGCAGGCGCGTAACAGGCGTTGCCGTCCTGTATAGCCCATACAGCATGTGCATTGGTTGTTTTCTTCACAAATAACGAATCGCCAAGCACTTCGAGTACATCATCATTATGTGTACCGAAACGCAGGGGTAATCCCGACGACGAAAGCCCTTCGAAACGATAAGGCTCGGCACGGTAAGTCAGCAAAGGCTTTTTCTCTTCGAAGCCCTGTATTCCGACAGATAAAACCTCCTGTGGTTTTTTCCCAACACCAAACCATTCGCTGTAGATACTTGAGTTTACAACATTGTCGCCACCGCTGCCAACATCGGTAACCGTCTCGACCACACGCAACTGCATACCACAATACTGTTCGCCAATATAAATCGATTCGCTGCTTTCGGGAACATCAAACACCGAATCGCCATCGGTCCACTGCCACTGATATGCATATTCAAACCCGGAACCAACCAGATTATCAATAGTATCGGCCCACTCGCCCTGCTGTGGTGAGATACTTACACCAAAAACAGGCAGGCTACTTACCCCCGGCAATTGTATATTTACCGGTGCATCGTTTACAGGTCGCACATCGAAAAAGGCAACGGCCTCAAGACTTGTATCGTACCCATCGCTCACCCTTACACTAACCCGGCGCTGCAAATCAGCATCGGGAGCATCGTTATCCGAATAAAACTCAACAGCACGCAAAACACTACACCACTGAGCATTGCTACTCAATGAACTATTTTCAATAACCATCGAATCGGTATATTCGCCATACACCTGTAAATCGGGCGATATATTCCGGACTACCAAGTATTCATTTTCATTTTCGCGAACATCAATTTGTATAATGACTCGCTGCATAACATCGCCATCGGCATCGCTTATTTCGACATCAACATCGGCAATAATGCCTCCCGACTGCTGCTCGTAAACTTCAGACCAATAATGATTTCCATATTTACCCGAGCTGTTATCGGCATCCAAATCGATGGTAGGAGGCTGATTTGTAGTAACAAAAAACGATTGCCCGGAATAAGCACGCCCCACTGAATTATCGGCAAAAAAACGATAGTAAATGGTATCGGGCCCTGGCAAATCATTTAATCGAATGCTAAAATCGCACACACAATCCCAGCTTCCCACTTCGGATACTTCGATAGCTGTTTCGACATTAAAACCACTGTTTTGCGACCATAATACTCCACGCCTGGTAATGTAATCATCGTTAACTTTGTGTATAAAACCAGTTACTACAGCACTAGCTCGCTTAATGCTGTCGATTCCGCTTAAAGCCAGTTCGGGAAGGCCTGGAAGTGTTTCAAAATGAAGCTCTTCGCCATACCCCACGCCATCGTCGGTAATGGCATAAGCCCTGGCATAATAGGTAGAATAAGGTTGAAGTCCGCTTAGCTGGGCTTCAAAATCGGCATCACTGCCAAATACCTGCCGGGTATGGTCGGATAAATTCACACCGGGGCGACTGTCCCAGCAAATGCCTTTTTCGGTAATACTGCTTCCCTTGTCGTCAACAATTCGGCCACAAATTGTAGCTGCATCCGATGTTACGACAGACACTCCACATGTTTCGACCACGGGAGGCATTCCCTGTGTAGTAAACGACCAAACAGGCGATACGCTGGTATGACTGCCGTCGGAGGCTTCGACTTTCCAATAATATTTTGTTTTATGCTGAAGTTGACCGGGATTGTGAAAGCGATCGAAGGTAGAACCGACCAATGTGGGCGAAGAATTCTCACCAAAATAAACTGAATATACTACATCGTCGCCATTTGGATCGCCGCCCTGCCATCTCAGCATCGGCGTTAATTCAACCGCCGTTGCGTTGTTTGCAGGCGTTGGCACCGATGGCTCGTATGGTGCAAGATTTACCGCTCCACCGGTTATTACCACATCATCGACAAACATCCACTGCTCGCGCGAGTAATCGAAATTTTGCTGTACAAACATTAAACGAACAACTTGCCCTGCATACGCCGAGATATCCTGGTGAAAATTCATCCATTCGTCGTCGTCAAAATCACCATCAAAGAAAGTAATCAGGGGCTCATCGCCGTGTTCGGGCATCAGTAATGCTTTTTGAGTATTTAAGCCCGCAGCCTGGTCGGTAAATCTTTTCACCCAAAAATCAAGAACACCATCATCGGGAACCACAAAGGTGAGGTTGGCCACATTAAGCGAATGCGATGAAAAACCAGACTGCGACAGGCGCACGGCATAAGTCCCGGAATGAGCGTCGGCTGCTGTACGTTCAGCCTTCCCGAAAAGAGAAAAACCGTTTAAGCCCGATTCAAAACTTTGCGTATAAGGAATAGAAATAGGTGCTGTTTGAACGGGTTCAATACCAAAAATTGCCGACTGATTGGTAGTGTAATCCCGACCAGCTGGCTCCAGTGCCGTTAATAAAAAATAACCGTCGGCTTCTTCTTTCCAGCTCAATTCCCAGTACTTGCCCCAGCCCCAGTTAAAGTGGAAATAATCGCCCGACGAATAACCGTCGCAAACGAAAGCATGACCACTTGTAAGCGAAGCATTGTAGCCCGAGTAAATAACTGGCCGTCCGTTGTCAATTTCATTACGCAGCATTTGTTTCCAAAGCAAATCGCTGTCCCATTCATTTTTATCCGACAAAAAAATCGTGGTATTGTATTTAAAAAAATCGGTTAATGCATCGCGGGCATCTGATAAATATGCCCCAGATGCACCGGGACCAAAATCCATATTAACAGCCACCGCGGCATGGTAACTAATTTCCTGAACTTCGGAATTACCTGAAGTTAGATGATTGGGCATGGCATCCCAGTCGTATGTGGCGTTTTCGAAATTGGCATACTGCGTTCCATAATCGGAATGGTTGTAAGAATGCTCGCCTGTTCCACTTAGCGGATACTCCCAGTATTTCATTACCTGCGCCATAGCGGTGGCTACGCAACCAATCCACACATGGCCGTTTGTGGTTGAACTTGTCGCATCGGTCGGAGCCATCTCGTTGTAATATTTTCCCTGATTCCAGGTAGTTGACAAAAGCGGACCGGCACTTGCCATCGATGATTTGAGCTTTGTGATATCTGCATTGGCCGATTTCAGAACCGACCATTTGGCATTTAAATCAGGAGTAGGCTGATAACTTTCATCGTCTTTCACGGTTCGTATTTCATTTTTTAACCCGTTCACCCAGCCCTCAAGCTGTATTGGCATCATCTCTACATTGAAACCCGATTTATCGGAATACCCCAGCACCGGTTCGGTTTTGCTGCTGGCGGAAACCATCACCCATCCGGCAGGTTTAAACGAAACAATATAAATCAGGTCATCGCCTGAATCGTTAATCGTTTCAATGCTTGAAATATCTTTTGAAATATAACTTTTTTCGCTGTACGCATTCAGCCAGTTCAATGCGATATGACTGGCTTCTGCCTCGGAAACAGTTTCGGCATAAACGCCCGGCAACTGAATGATTATCCAAAGCAGTATCAGTAAAATCTTCTTCATTCGATCCTTTTAAAACTTGAAATGTGGAGTGGAAGACCTCCACGTACCTGTTTATAATTATCCCTGTCGCAAAATAGGTGATATTCTGTTAAAAGACAATAATCCGAAGTAAAAAACCACTCAATTAACAAAAAAAAGGCTGCAAAACATTGTTCCACAGCCCTTCACTTTATTTGCGTTTAAACTATTCAATTTGTATTGGTTTATCAACCTTTGTATCCATCAAGGCAATTTCCAATACATCGGTAATGGTGTTTACATAATGAAAACGCACCCCCTTGATGTAAATCTCTTTTATCTCTTCGATATCCTTCCGGTTATCTTCCGACAAAATAATTTCGCTTATCCCTGCACGTTTGGCTGCCAATATTTTTTCTTTTATTCCACCCACGGGCAGCACTTTTCCCCGAAGTGTTATTTCGCCGGTCATAGCCAAACCTTTTTTCACTTTTTGTTGGGTGAAAGCCGATGCAAGCGACGTTACCATTGTAATTCCGGCCGATGGGCCATCTTTGGGGATCGCACCTTCGGGCACATGCACATGCACATTCCATTTTTCGAACACTGACGAATCGAGTTCCAGCGAATCGGCATGAGCCTTCAAATATTCCAGCGCCAGCATGGCCGATTCTTTCATCACATCGCCCAGGTTACCAGTTAAGGTAAGTTGTCCTTTGCCTTTGCTGAGGCTTGATTCAACGTACAATATTTCGCCACCTACAGCCGTCCATGCCAGACCGGTAACAACGCCGGCAAACTCGTTGCCCTGGTATTTTTCTTTTATGTACTTTGGGGTTCCAAGTAATTCCTTTACAGTTTCGATACTAATTTCTTTTTCGACCGTCTCGTCGAAAGCTATTTTTTTAGCCAGTTTACGTACCAGTTTTGCAAGTTGTTTATCGAGACTACGCACGCCCGATTCGCGGGTATATTTTTCGACAATAAACTCGAAAACACCACTCCCAACCAGCAGTCCATATTCCGACAAGCCGTGATTTTTAAGCTGCTTAGGCCACAAATGACGTTTGGCAATTTCAACCTTTTCTTCAACCAGGTAGCCACTTACCTCAATCAGTTCCATGCGATCGAGCAATGGCGGACTAATGGTATTTAGCGTGTTGGCCGTTGCAATAAACATTACTTTCGACAGGTCGTATTCCATGTCGAGATAATTATCATGAAATTCTGAGTTTTGCTCAGGGTCGAGCACTTCGAGCAAGGCCGAGGCCGGGTCGCCATGGAAATCGCGCGAAATTTTATCAACCTCGTCGAGAATGAAAACCGGGTTCGACGTTTTGGCTTTTTTGATATTCTGAATAATACGCCCCGGCATAGCACCAATGTATGTTTTTCGATGGCCTCGTATTTCAGATTCATCGTGCAAACCGCCCAAGCTCATACGGATAAAATTACGACCGAGCGAACGCGCTACTGATTTTCCAAGCGAAGTTTTACCCACTCCCGGAGGCCCATACAAGCAAATGATTGGCGACTTCATATCGTTTTTCAACTTCAAAACCGCCAGATGTTCCAAAATTCGCTCTTTCACCAGTTCCAAACCATAATGATCTTCGTCGAGCACCTCCTGGGCATGCTTCATGTCGAAATTATCGTCGGAGTACTCATTCCAGGGCAAATCGAGCAAGGTTTGCACATAAGTAAGCTGAATGGAATATTCGCCGGCTGCCGGATTGAGGCGCTGCAACTTATTTACTTCCTTGTCGAAAATTTCAGCAATCTCCTTGCTCCATTTCTTCTTCTTCGCCTTTTCTTTCAGCTCTTTAATTTCTTTTTCGATAGGGTTGCCGCCCAACTCGTCCTGTATGGTTTTCATTTGTTGATGCAGTAGGTACTCGCGCTGCTGCTGATCCATATCGGTTTTCACTTTCGACTGGATATCCTTTTTCAGTTCGAGCAACTGAAGCTCGCGCACCAGGAACGAAATAGCCTGAATACCCCGTTCGCCAAGATTATCAATTTCGAGAAGACCCTGCTTCTCTTCTACTTTAATATCGGCATTCGAACAAATAAAATTAATTAGGAACGAAGGATTTTCGATGTTACGCACGGCAAAAGTTGCTTCGGGCGATACATGCGCCGAATTTTTAGCAATTTTAATGGCAATGTCCTTCAACGATTCAACAATAGCCTCAAATTCAGAGGTATTTTCGGTTGGCTTGAACTCTTCGAGCTTGGTTACCTTAGCCTGGTGATAAGGCTCATCGCTTACCATTTCTTCAAGTCGAAAACGCTGTTTTCCCTGGATAATAACCGTTGTATTTCCATCGGGCATTTCCAGTATTTTCAATATTTTGGCAATGGTACCAATACGGTTTAAGTCCTTCTCCTGGGGTTCGTCAACGTCGGGGTTAAGTTGAGCAATAACCCCAAGTACTCCCTGGTTACGATAAACTTCGCGTACCAGTTTCAGCGATTTAACCCGTCCCACCGAAATGGGCAATACCACACCGGGGAAAAGCACCGTATTCCGAAGCGGTAAAATTGGCAGTACTTCAGGCAGATTTTTCACCTGAAGATCGTCTTCGCCACCATCGGCCATAATGGGTA
>JAFGGY010000214.1 GCA_016930365.1 Prolixibacteraceae bacterium
CGGATAAAAACCTATATCCGCAATAATCCTGCAAACTGGGATGATGATAAATTTAATGCATCCTGAAAATTTGAAAGGTTCTCGTTTTTAACTGCCTGTCCCTGCCTGTCCCTGCCTGTCCCGAGAATCGGGAAGAATCGGGAAGAATCGGGAAGAATTCTCCCACTCCCGCACGAATTGAAAATCAACGGAGTTAATCCTTTCGTGTGGTTTATCCGCAGGCTTAGCTTTTCTTAAAACTATAGTATTTTTACTATCCTGAAACTAAAAACTATTGGGTGGTCAACAGCAAATATATTGTGAGTTTTATTCATAAAATGACAGATAATGCGGATATTTGAAAAATCTTATTTCTGCATGCCGTTTTATGAATATCGATACGCTAAAGCCCATAAAAGTTGTCGTTTCAAGTTATAAGCACAAAGGGAACAAGCTCAGCATTTTTGTGTTGATTTTGTTGCTAATACCCTTGTTCATCTTGTTTTTTCCGATGCCTCGCTTTGAATCGCCTACTTCAACCGTGGTGTTATCCTGCGAAGGGAAGTTGCTGGGAGCACGCATTGCCGCCGACGGGCAATGGCGATTTCCGCCTGCCGATTCTGTACCCGAAAAGTACCAAAAGGCATTGCTGGCCTTCGAAGACCAATGGTTTTATTTTCACCCGGGCATTAACCCCGTTTCGATTGTCAGGGCGTTATTTCTAAATGCAAAAAACCGTGAGATTGTTAGCGGGGGCAGCACCATCAGCATGCAGGTAGCCCGGCTTTCGCGCGATAACCCGCCGCGTAACATCGCATCTAAATTTCTCGAAATGGGTATGGCGCTTAAGCTTGAACTGCTTAAAACGAAAAAGGAGATTCTGCTTATGTATGCTTCGGCAGCGCCTTTTGGTGGCAATGTGGTTGGTGTCGATGGAGCTTCGTGGCGCTATTTTGGGCGGCCAGCCGATGAACTCTCGTGGGCCGAGTCAGCAACACTGGCCGTATTGCCCAACGCACCATCGCTGGTTTATCCCGGACGTAATTCCAATGCGTTAAAACGCAAGCGCGATTTTGTGCTTCAACGGTTATATACGAAAGGCCACATCGATAGTATTACGTATTCTTTGTCGCTTATCGAGCCTCTTCCCGACGCACCACACGCACTACCAAACCCGGCTTTTCATGCGGTGGAGCAAATTGCCCGTGAGCAACATGGCCGTCGGGTACAATCAACCATCAACGCGCAGTGGCAAAAACAGGCAAACAAAATTGTTATTCGGCATAATGCACAATTGGCCGGCAATGGCATACACAACCTTGCTGTTTTAATTGTTGAAGTTGAAACAGGCCATATTAAAACCTGGGTGGGCAATGTGCCCGGTCTCGATAACCAGTACGGTGCGTATGTCGATTTGGTTACTGCACCGCGCAGTACGGGCAGTATCCTAAAGCCTTTTCTATATGCTTCGATGCTTCAGTATGGCGAAATGCTGCCCAATACGCTGGTGCGCGACTTGCCGGTTAATTTTGCGGGGTATGCCCCAAAAAATTTCGATTATACCTATTCGGGAGCGGTGCCTGCCTCTATGGCACTCAGCCGTTCGCTAAATATTCCGGCAGTTGAAATGCTCTATCGCTTTGGCGAAACGCGCTTCCTCGATGTACTGCGGGAGCTCGGTTTTACCAGTTTTACGCACCCTGCCGAACATTACGGTTTATCGCTTATATTGGGAGGTGGCGAAACCTCGTTGCTTGAGTTGGCCGGTGCTTATGCTTCAATGGCACGAACCCTTAGGCACTACGGGCACGATTCGGTTTCAGCTTTTGTTGGCACTCCTGTTTTGGTCGATTGCCGGCAAGATAAGGCTAGGTTTCAGCCAAAATCAACAATCAGCGCTTCGGCGGCATGGTTTACGTTTCAGGCTCTTTTGCAGGTTAATCGTCCCGAGGGGCGTACCGGATGGTGGAATTTCAGCTCGAGCGATAAGGTAGCCTGGAAAACCGGTACCAGCTTTGGTTTTCGCGATGCATGGGCTATTGGTACTACGCCCGAATATGTGGTGGCTGTATGGGCAGGCAATGCCGATGGCGAAGGGCGTGCCGGGCTTACCGGAACCAAAGCCGCTGCTCCGGTATTGTTCGATATACTCGATATTTTACCCCGTGCCGGTTGGTTTAACAAGCCTACCAACGATATCGCCGAGGTCGATATTTGCATCGAAAGCGGGCACAAAGCTTCACAGGTTTGTCCGCATAAAAAGAAAGTCGAAATACCACTGGCCGGACTACGCACCTCGAGCTGCCCATATCATAAAATTGCACATTTGTCGGCCGATGGGCAGTGGCAGGTTAATGCTTCGTGTTACCCGGTTGCACAAATGAAACACGAAGCTTTTTTGGTATTGCCACCGGGTATGGAGTGGTACTATCGTAAGCTTCATCCCGAATACCGCATGCTTCCTCCATCGCATCCCGATTGCAGTCAAGCCGGAGATGGAAGTACGATGGAGCTTTTGTACCCGCGAAGTTTGAGTAAGTTGTATGTTCCGCGTAAGCTCGACGGTACAAGCAGTGAAATCGTGTTTGAAGTAGCACACCGGCAGGCAAACGCCCGTTTATTCTGGCATCTCGACAATCATTTTGTGGGCGAAACCAAACACTTTCATCAAATGGGGCTGGCACCCAATGCCGGCCAACATCGGCTAACGGTAATCGACGAATCCGGAAACCGTTTATCCTTTAATTTTAACGTGCTAAGCCAATAGTTTTTATGTTTTGTAACTATTTGATGTACGACTAACTTATGACCTGTAAAATGAAATTACAGTACTATTCGATTTTTTCGTAATTTTGGGAAAAACATACTGATATTTTTTTGTATATAAAAGATATAGATTATGAATACACAAGAGATTAAAATAGAACTGCCGTCAGATATACTTTTGACTTTAAATGAATCTGAGAATGAACTTAAACAGAACATAAAGATTTCATTAGCTATAAGGCTTTATTCTCTTCAAAAGCTCACTATAGGAAAAGCTGCACAGGTTTCAGGTTTATCTCGTTATGAATTTGAAAACATTCTTGCAGACAACAACGTGCCGATTTCAAATTTAACGATTGAAGATGTTTTAAACGATTCTCAAAAATTAAAATGAGATGAAAAATGGAATTGTAATAGCTGATGCCGGTCCTATTATTTCACTTGCCATTGTTGATAAACTCGATATTCTTAGTAAAATATTTGATGAAGTAAAAATAGCAAATGCCGTATGGAAAGAAATTACCATAGACGAAAGTAAACCTTTTGTTGAGCGAGTTAGAGCGTATTTTAATTGATGACAAAAAAGCAAGAAATATTGCTGAAAATTTTGGCGCAAAATGTATTGGAACTTTAGGCTTACTTTCGATTGCAAAGGAAAAAAAACTAATTTCGGAATTAAGGCCAATTTTTGAAGAATTCATAAAAAACAAGAGATTCTATGCGTTGAATCTGATAAATTTGATTCTTGAAAAAAATGACGAAGAAAGAATTAGCTGATATGCTTTACCATTTTAACGAGCGAAGCCAATAGTTTTATCGCTTAAAAAAGGCTGTTAAAGCCAATTACTTTCTTCACTTCGTTTAATGTTTTAACGGCCGATTCGCGGGCTTTTTCAGCTCCCTCACGGGCTACCTTCGCCAGGTATTTGTCATCTTTCAAAATATCATCAATCCGAACACGAATTGGCTCGGTATAGTTAATAATATCTTCGGCCAGTTGTTTTTTCAAGTCGCCGTATCGTATTGAACAGTTGTTGTATTGCTCGTCAAAATGTGCTACCGTGTCGGGTGTCGATACAATTTTCAACAGGGTAAACAGGTTTTCAACAGCTTCGGGTTTTTGGCTGTTGGGTTCGGTAGGGCCGGCGTCGGTTACGGCGCGCATTACTTTTTTGCGAATCGATTTTGGGTCTTCGTACAGGTTAATGGCATTGCCTTCCGACTTGCCCATTTTCCCGCTCCCGTCGAGCCCCGGTATTTTAATCATATCGGCTCCATCGAATGTAAAGGGGCGGGGTATCGGAAATACGTCCGACTTGTACATACGGTTAAAGCGCTTGGCAAATTTACGTGCCATTTCAAGGTTTTGTTCCTGGTCTTTTCCTACCGGTACAAAATTGGCTTTGTGAATAATAATGTCGGCAGCCATCAAAACCGGGTAGGTTAGGAGCCCGGCGTTTACATTCTCGGGTTGCTGTCGTGCTTTGTCTTTAAACGAGGTTGTTCGTTCCAGCTCGCCCAGGTAGGCATTCATATTCAGAAATGTATAGAGCTCGGTTACCTCGGGCATATCACTTTGTATGTAGATGGTCGATTTTTCGGGGTCGATACCACAGGCCAGGTACTCGGCCAGCACCTGTTTTACCCCCGACTGAAGGTTCTCGGGCGTTGGGTGAGTCGTAAGGGAGTGTATATCGGCTATAAAAAAGTTGCAGGTAAAGTCGTCCTGCATGCGAATAAAATTACGTACTGCACCAAAATAATTTCCCAAGTGTAAATATCCGGTTGGTCTTATCCCGCTAACAACTATCGGCTTATCCATTTCTTTTTCTTTTATAGAATTAATTTCGAGCCACAAAAATATAAAAAAATACCTCTTTCCGTTTTAAAACCTTTTGGTTTGTTCAGCGTTTATATGCTTATGTCGATAAAAAAGAAGTATCTGAAAGGAAATCATTATTTATTTGAGAATCGGGTTGTTGATTTAGAAGAAATCGCCGAAGGAAAATTCCTGCTTTGGTTCGAAAAACAATTTAATGCCAAGGCAGGGCACGTTGTTGCCATTGCTGCTGACGAAAGCCACGAGCCTCGTATTTACAGCTTGTGCAGCAGCGAAAAGGCTCAAAACATGCAAATTTTATTCGATTTGAAACCCGATGGCGTTCTTACTCCCCGAATGGCCAGCTTGAAACCCGGCGATGTGCTTTATGTGTCGAAACCCTACGGTAGCTTTTTGCCCGATACTGAAATTCCAATGTGGTGGATTGCGACCGGAACAGGTATCGCCCCATTCAGGGCTATGTTGCAATCGGGCTTTAAGCCTGCTATGCTCTTACATGGAGCTCGTGTCGCTTCCAATTTTTATTTCGAACGCGATTTTAAACTCGAACTGAAAGAGAATTACATACGCTGCAACTCGGGCAGCAACGGGCAGGGCGATTTTTTTGGGAGGGTTTCGGCATGGATTGATGCACAGGATGAATTGCCCCTATCGAATAAGTATTACCTTTGCGGCCGGGCACTTATGGTGGTCGAAGTACGCGATTTGCTGATAGCAAAGGGCGTTCGGTACGAAAACATCGTATCGGAGATATTTTTCTAACAACGAAAAAAAATCATGCAAGCATTATTTGGAAAAACGCTCGATGAGTTACAATCCCTGGTGGTAGAAATGGGGCTGCCAAAATTTACCGGTAAACAAATTGCCGACTGGCTTTATAAGAAAAAAGTAGCTTCGGTTGACGATATGACCAACCTCTCGAAGAAAGCCCGGGCAATGCTTTCCGAAAATTTCGAAGTGGGTACATTTCCACCGGTTAAAGTGCAAAAAAGCACCGACGGCACCAAAAAGTATTTGTTTCCAACGGCACATGGCAAATACATCGAAACAGCTATGATTCCCGACAAAGAACGCCAAACGGTGTGTGTGTCGTCGCAGGTGGGCTGCAAAATGGGCTGCTTGTTTTGCATGACCGGCAAACAAGGCTTTAACGGGCAGCTTACGGCCGGCGAAATAGTTAACCAGGTACAGATGATTGAAGAAACCGACCACATAACCAACATCGTATATATGGGTATGGGCGAGCCTTTCGATAACCTCGAAGAGGTACTTAAAAGCATCGATATTCTAACATCCGACTGGGGATATGCCATGAGCCCGCGGCGCATTACCGTATCGACGATTGGCATTGTGCCTGCCCTCAAAAGATTTCTGAACGAAAGCAAATGTAACCTTGCCATAAGTGTACATACACCCTTCGACGACGA
This sequence comes from Prolixibacteraceae bacterium, assembly GCA_016930365.1. Classification (GTDB taxonomy): domain Bacteria; phylum Bacteroidota; class Bacteroidia; order Bacteroidales; family Prolixibacteraceae; genus Roseimarinus. The sequence goes on from JAFGGY010000214.1 coordinate 6,013, forward strand.
ACGTCAGAAACTGATGCCCGTTCAACTGGCTTACCCCTTAAAATCGGTCATCGACGAAATACGCGCTTTCGATTTCGACAGCCAGCGAAAAGTATCGTTCGAGTACATCGTTTTTGGCGGGCTGAACGATACTTCACGCCACGTGAAAGAAATGAACCGCTTGCTAAACGGCGTTCGAAGCCATATTAACCTGATTCGTTTTCATCCGATACCTGGCACGCCTCTCGAAAAAACCGACGAGCAGCGTCTGCAACGATTTAAAGATGAGCTTAATAATAAGGGACTGCTGACAACCATCAGAGCCTCGCGCGGACAGGATATTTATGCCGCATGTGGTATGCTAAGTACCAAAGGCTTGCAAAAAGATTCGTAGTGTTTATACCTAAACCAAAAGTTTTTCGTTATGGTTTGTAAAATTAGTGCTTTCGGGGTTTCATCGAAATTCTTTACATTTAACCCCTGTTTTTGAATCAGAGAAAAATGCAACATAAAGTTACCAGGTATATTTGTTTTTCATTGCTTATTGCTCTTCTGGCGGGGTGTTCGGCATCGCGCTTTGCCAAAAACGGCCGCGAAGCATACGAAATTGGCGAGTACTCCGACGCCATCGACCACTTCATGAAAGCGTACCGCAAGGAAAAAAACCAGTCGAAACGCACCGAATACGATTATTACATGGCCAATTCGTATTGGTATCTCGACGATTACAGCCGGGCAGGAATGCGCATTCGTAATCTTTTGAGGCGAGAATATCCCGATAGCTTGCTGGTGCTGCGAATGGCGCACTCGTTGCGTTACGAAGGCAAATACGACGAAGCCGTTGAGTATTACGAGCAATATCTCGATTCGTTTCCGGCCAACAACGAAGCTTTAAACGGCATAGAATCGTGCCGTAAAACGCCCGAATGGCTCGAAAATCCAACTCGACACGAAATAAACCGCGAGCCTATGCTTAATTCGCGCCAGTCCGACTTTTCGCCCTGGTTTGCAGGCGGGCTCGATAACAGCATCGTTTTTACCTCGTCGCGCGATGCCGCTCAGGGCAGGCACAAAAGTGCCATTACCGGGCACAAAAATGCCGACTTGTTCCGTTCAAATTTCGACGTGCAGAAGCAACGATGGGAACGACCGAAACTCATCGAAGAAGAAATGTACATCAACACCGGGGCTGAAGAAGGTGCTGCCTCGTTTACTTCTGATGGACGTACCATGTTTTTTACCCGCTGCGATTTCGACAAAAAAGGAGCTAAGGGTGCTTCCATTTTTATGGCTACCCGAAGTAAAGATGCCTGGTCGGATGCCGAAAATATTGGCATTATGCCCGATAGCCTGGTGGCTGCTCATCCTTCAATTTCACACGATGGGCTTACCCTTTATTTCGTTTCGGATATGGATGGCGGTTACGGCGGAAAGGACATCTGGAAGGTCGAAAAAATGGCCGACACCTGGAGCGAACCCGAAAACATGGGGCCGCAGATTAATACACCCGGCGACGAAATGTTTCCGTTTATTCGCGACAATGGCGAGCTGTATTTCTCATCCGATTATCACGTAGGCATGGGGGGCCTCGATATTTTTAAGGCCACATTAAACGACGAAACCGAAGAATGGGCAATTGAGAATTTGCAATCTCCCATAAACTCAACCGGCGACGATTTTAGCATCGCCTTTATTCCCGGACGCGACCAGGGAATGCTGGCCAGTAATCGTAAAGGTGCTATTGGCGACGATTTATTCTCGTTTATTTTACCACCTAAAATATACCGTGCCGAGGGCGAAATTGTTAATTCCGAAACCGATACCCCGGTTGAAGATGCGTATATGCGTGTAATTGGTACCGACGGAACCATGCTTAAGGTACAGTCGAATGACGGGAAATTTCAGTACCGGCTAAACCCCGAAACCGAATACATTCTGGCCGCTTTTAAAGAAGGCTACCTCAATGCAAAGCAGATTATTAGCACCGAAAACCTTCCCGATAGCAAAACCTTTGCCATCAATTTAAAACTAACGCCAACCGATGTGCCGGTTAAGGTCGAAAATATTAACTACGAATTTGGCAAAGCCGATTTGTTGCCCGAAGCCGAAAAAGCACTCGATAGTTTGGTTAACCTGCTTAATATTAACCCCACAATTGTGATTGAAATTATGTCGCATACCGACTTTGTGGGCTCGGTAATGTTCAACTCCGATTTATCACAACAAAGGGCACAGGGCGTTGTAAACTACTTAATACAGCGAGGCATTAACCCGAAACGACTGGTGGCAAAAGGCTATGGCGAAACCTGGCCGAAAACCGTTACCCGGAAAATTGCCGGCCAGTACGAATTTCTGAAACAAGGTGATGAACTAAGCGAAGAGTACATTATGAAACTCGAAACCGAAGAGCAGCAGGAAATTGCCAAAGCCATTAACCGTCGAACCGAATTCAGGGTATTGAGCAACGATTTCAGAGAGACATACGGTCAATAAATGATTTGTGCTTAGGATTCAACCGTTGTCTCAGGTCTTTTATCTAACACACTATTGCGGATTGCAACGCGGGTTTTATTCTCTGAATTGTCCGGGTATTTCTTTAGTGGTCGAAGCGCCCAGTTCGCGAATACGCTCAACACGACGTACTAGGTTGCCTGTGCCGGTGTATAGTTTTTTACTGGCTTCATCGTAATTTTTTTGCAGGCTGTCGATATTTTTACCAAGTTTTTCAATATCGGTAATAAAGCCTACAAATTTGTCGTATAATGCTCCACTTTGGCGGGCAATTTCGAGCGCGTTGCGGGTCTGATTTTCCTGTTGCCATATCGAAGCAATAGTACGCAAGGTTGCCAGCAGCGTCGATGGGCTAACAATTACGACCTTGTTATCCCAGGCATATCCAAACAATTGCTGATCTTCTTGTACGGCAACACTAAACGACGATTCGATGGGTACAAAAAGCAATACAAAATCGGGGGTATTAAATTGAGGCGAGCTGCTGTAGTGCTTTTTGTGCAGTTCTTTAATGTGTGCCCGAAGCGATAAAAGATGCTCTTTGATGTAGCGTTTGCTCTCTTCGGGGTCTTCGGTATTCACATAACGTTCGTAAGCCAGCAGCGAAACCTTCGAGTCGATAATAAGATGCTTTTTGTCGGGTAGGTTCACAATAACATCGGGGCGAATGGATTTGCCATCGGAGTTGTTGGCTGCTTTTTCGCGTTCGAACTCGTTTCCTTCGGTAAGGCCCGAGCGTTCCAATATGCGTTCGAGTACAATTTCGCCCCAGTTGCCTTGTTTCTTCACATCGCCTTTCAGGGCGCGGGTAAGATTGTTGGCCTCGTTGCTTACTTTGTAGTTCAGCTCGTAAAGTTTTTTTAGTTCAGCCCGCAGGTCGGTTTGGTCTTTCAAACCTTTTTCATAGGTTTCTTCTACTTTTTTTTCAAACGTTTGAATTTTTTCTTTTAGTGGAAGAATGAGGTCGTGAATTTTTTGACGGTTAACTTCCGAAAAATCTTCGGTGTTTTTCTTTAGAATTTTATGTGCCAGGTTTTCAAACTCAATGGCCGCTTGTTGTTGCAGCTTTTTGAAATCGGCCGCTTGAGCCTCGAGTTTTTCCCTGAGGTATTTGTTTTCTGTTTCGAATTGCACTTTTGACTGAAGCAAGTCGTCGCTTTTTTTACGTATTTCTTTCAATTCGTCGAGTGCTTTAATGTATTCAACCTTAAGGTATTCGATGCGTTCGGCCTGTGTTATTTCTTCTTTTTCGAAGGTGTCGAGTTTTGCCTTGTAGGTTTGAATTATCGAGGCTGTTTTTTTGCGATGAAATCGGCTGGTTACAAAATAAACAATGGCAGCTGCTGCAAGCATTACAAACAAAATCGAAAAATATAGAAAAGTACTCATGATCTTATATTTGGGTTAAATAAAACGAAAGAGATGTCAGTATAATCGATCTCATATTTTCGCAGGTTAGGCAAATTTAAAGCATAATCGTACCATTTGAAAATTAATCGGAAGTTAAAACCATATTGAAGTTAGTCAACACAAATCTAACTTTCGTCAAATAAATTGCATGTAAGGCACTTTTCTTCTAAACTTTTTGCTTATTTTGAATTCATATTTAAAAAATTGAACAGCAAATGCTTTTTGAATTATTGGGATTGGGAACTACTAACCTTGGGGAGACGATGGTTGCGTTAGTAAAATTGGGAAATATTTCAGCTATAAATGCGTTCCAGATGAATAATGAAAGCGGTCAGGTGGTATTAAGCACCTGGTTGTTTATATCAATTATAGTGTCGATTATCGCATTATTTGTTGTAGCTACATTCTTTTTTAGGGGCAAACGTCAACATCATTTGTTACAAGAGCGTAACATGATGTCGTCGTTAATTGATAATGTGCCCGATACAATCTATTTTAAAGATCTCGAAAGTCGTTTTATTCGTGTAAACCGGGCACAGGCCAGAATTCTTGGTTTTGAAAACCCCGATGACTTAATCGGGAAGTCGGATTTCGATTTTTTTGAGCATGCCCGCGATGCGTACGACGTAGAACAGGAAATCATACGAACTGGTAAGCCTGTTATTAACCATGTACATAAGTATGTTGTTGATGGCGAAATGAGGTATATGTCGGATACAAAAATACCACTAAAAGGCACCAATGGAAAATGTATTGGTACGGTTGGGATTACCCGAGATATAACCGACTTAAAAATGACTGAGAACATAATGCTTGAGCATCAGTCGAAGTTTAAAGCCTTGTTCGAAAATGCGCCACTGGCCATTTTTAGGCTCGACAAAGAAATGCGGGTGGTTGAATGCAACCATCGCTTTCGAAAAATGTTTGGCTATTCCGAAGATGACGACCTGAGCAATACCACCAAGTACGATTTACTGTATGACCCCGAAATTGGAGGGCTTATTATCGACACCGTGCTTGAAACAAAAGAGGTTAACACCGAGATAATGCTGCGACGTAAAAACGGCGATAAATTTATTGCCAATTTAACTCTGGCCTTGCTCGAAGATGGATTTAAAGATATTTCCATCGAAGGAATAGTGGAAGATATTACAAAGGTAGCCAAAGCCCGCGACGAAATTATTCGCTCGAAGGATAAAGCCGTTGAGGCCGACAACCTGAAATCGTTGTTCCTGGCTAATATGAGTCACGAAATACGAACCCCGATGAATGCCATTATTGGCTTTACAAACATGTTGCGCGAAGAAGGTCTCTCGGCAGAAGATCGAAATTCATTCATCGATGTTATCCAAAGCAACGGAAACTCGTTGATGACCCTTATCGATTCTATTGTCGATTTTTCGAAACTCGAAACCGATCAGATGTCGGTAAGCATTAGCGAATTCAATTTAGAGCCACTTTTTAACTCCGTTTGCGAGTATAGCGAAAAATTGTTACGCACCGAAGAAAAACATCACAATGTGAAGATAATTCGCGAAGTGCCCGAAAATGCAGCAATCCGGGTAAAAGCCGACCGACACCGGCTCGGACAGGTGTTAAACCATCTGATATCGAATGCTATAAAATTTACCGACCAGGGAGAAATTTGCATTGGTTACCATGTTAACAATGAAAAGATTAATATATTTGTAAAGGATACAGGAATTGGGATACCTAAAAATAAACAAAAAGTGATTTTTGAACGTTTTGCAAAGGTAAACAATGATAAAAACCGGCTTTACGGTGGTACCGGTATTGGTCTTACCATTTCAAAAGGATTGATGAAATTGATGAATGGAAAAATAATGGTTGATTCAGAACCCGGTGAAGGTTCAACTTTTACAGTTCAATTTGATTTGTAAGATAAGTCCATTTCGAAAAAACGATAAAAAACGAATGATATGAGCGATACGAATAAACCTTTAATCTTAATTGTAGAAGACGTTGAGTCGAATTATTTATACCTCAACGCTGTACTAACCAGGATAGAAGCTCAAATTGAATGGGTGAAAAACGGGATAGAAGCCGTGGATTTCGCCAAAGAACATCCCGAGACAAAACTCATTTTGATGGATTTGCAGATGCCCGAAATGAACGGATACGATGCAACCCGCGAAATAAAAAAGTTGCATCCCGAAATTCCAATTATTGCGCAAACCGCATTTGCTATGTCCGACGATCGCACAAAAGCACTCGAGGCCGGTTGCGACGATTACCTGGCTAAGCCTATCCGGTCGAAAGATTTGCTCGACACGGTTAATAAATATCTTTAAAATCTATTAAAAAATGAGATCAAAAAAGTCCGGTAATTAATTTACCGGACTTTTTTTTAGCTTTGTGTGATTTCAAATAAGGCAAATTTCTCGTTACCACAATTGTACTTGTATCAAAATTTATTTCAATGAATCAAAAACTTAAAATCGTATATCCCATTATTCTGGCAATTGCTATTGCCGGGGGTATTTTTATCGGGATAAATCTGAAAGTTCAAAATACTCCATCGTTCAATTCAAATCCGGCATTTTTACAATCCGATAAGTTATCGTTAATGCTTCGTTTAATCGAACGCGATTATGTTGACAGCCTTAATAAAGGCGATATTATTGAATCGGTTATTCCCGACATGCTCGAAACACTCGATCCGCATTCTTCATACATCAGTGCCAGCGATATGAAGGCTGTTAGCGAAGAGATGCGAGGTAATTTTTCCGGCATTGGCGTGCAGTTTGTTATGGAACACGATACTGTTTTGATTGTTGATGTTGTTTCAGGTGGGCCTTCGCAAAAGCTGGGTATATTGTCGGGCGATCGTATTGTTAAGGTCGAAGACCAGAATATCGCCGGGCAAAATATTGAAAGCGATAGCATTGTGTCGATGTTGCGTGGCGAAAAAGGAACAATTGTAAATATATCGGTATATAGGCCAGGTTACAACGACCTACTCGATTTTGAAATTGAACGTGGCGAAATACCACTTTACAGTATTGATGCTGCCTATATGATTACCACCGAAATAGGTCTTATTAAAGTAAACCGTTTTGCCGAAAGCACCTATGCCGAATTTGTAGAGGCTATGGAAAATCTTGCGAATCAGGGTGCCGAAAAACTAATTATCGATTTGCGGGGAAATGCCGGTGGCTCGCTTCAAACTGTGATTCAAATGGTGGATGAATTTCTGCCTAAAGATAGGCTGATTGTTTACACCGAAGGAAAATCTAGATCGAGACATAATTTTTACTCAACCGACGGTGGTGTGTGGACTGAAAAAGATGTGGCAGTACTGATTGACGAATTCTCGGCTTCTGCCAGCGAAATATTTGCCGGTGCCATACAGGATAACGACCGGGGAATTATAGTTGGTCGTCGTTCGTTTGGTAAGGGGCTGGTGCAGGAGCAAATTCCGTTTTTCGACGGTAGTGCATTGCGGCTTACCGTTGCGCGTTTTTATACGCCCAGCGGACGAAGCATTCAGAAACCCTACAACAATGGGAACGATGAATATTACAAAGATTTTCAACGAAGAATTGAACATAACGAACTCAGCATTGCCGACAGCATTCAGTTTGACGACTCGCTAAGGTACACAACCATTGGCGGTCGCCCCGTTTTTGGTGGTGGTGGCATTATGCCCGACTTTTTTGTGCCAGTTGATACAATCGGGGTTAATGATTTCTTCTCGGCTGTAGCTTCTAAAAACATGGTTTACCGCTATGCTTTCGATTATTCCGATTCGAACCGGAACAAGCTGAATAGCTTCGAGTCGGCACGTAAATTGGTCGAATACTTTGAGCAGCAAGAAGTTTTTGCCGCTTTTATCGACCATGTGAAAAACAAAGAGATTACCTATACGCATAAGGATTACAACGAAGCTGTACCCTTGTTAAAAACACAGCTTTATGCCTACATTGCCCGTAACATTTTTGGAGATGATGGCTTTTATCAAATATATTTTGAAATTGATAAAACGGTTGAAAAAACCATTGAACTGATGCAGCAAGACTGGCAACCCGATAAAGTGGCAGAATTAATATATATGCAGAAGAATTCTTAATTTAGTAAAATATAGAATGCACATTATGCTTAAACAGCTGATTAAAAATTACTTCAAAGATAGATTTCTTATAACGAAAGTGAGAAATCGGTTTACACCATCGGTTCAGATTGGACAACGACAGTTGTATCATTATTATCGTGATCAGCTCAGGAAAAATCAACTTCCATCAGTTGTAGAAACCGGATTTAGAGTGTTTTCACAGTTTGAAGAAGATGGTAAATTACTCTTTATTTTCTCGGTTCTGGGAATGAATAACAAAGTTTTTGTTGAAATAGGATCTGACGATGGCGTAAACAGCAACAGTGCTAATTTGTATTTCAATTTTGGATGGAGGGGCTTATTTATTGATGGAAATGCTGCCAGTATTAAACGTGGAAGGCGCTTTTTTGATAAATAACCACATCCCTGGTGTTATAAACCGAAATTTGTTTGCGAAAAAGTAACTCGGGAAAATATTAATCAAATTCTGAAAGAGAACCATTTTACGGGTCGAATTGGTTTGTTATCGATTGATATTGACGGTAACGATTACTGGGTTTGGGATGCTATAACTAAAATTGAACCAGACGTAGTTATTATTGAAACTCATAATGAGTTTGGTATGGAAAACATTGTGGTTCCTTACGATGCGAATTATTATTACCCGGGAAAACACCCTGTGTACCATGGGGCTTCACCTGTTGCTATGAACAAGCTGGCAAATAAAAAGGGTTATCGACTGGTAGGTGCAAATGAACTTGGATTCAATTTTATTTTTGTAAAAAATGGTTTGGCAGAAAATGAAATACCCGAAGTTTCGGTTGAGTCAGTGCTAAAACATCCAGGTGTTGCTGAAGGGTACAAACAATTTGAACCCATCAAAGATTGGAATTATCTTGAAGGCTGATATCACAATTAAACGAAATAAATTGAAGGTGAAATCAATTTTGAAACGCCGAACGAAAGGCGACGAAATATTTAACAGCATTACTCATGGCGTTGGCATTGCTATGGCTTTAGCTGCTACCGTGTTGCTTATGGTTCGCGCAGTGCTTCATGGTACGGTTTGGCATGTGGTTTCGTATGCCGTTTTTGGCGCCGGTATGATCGTACTTTACACCTCGTCAACCCTGTTTCATGGTACGTACAACCCACGGCTAAAATATAAGCTGAATAAAATCGACCATTCAGCTATTTATGTCCTGATAGCTGCTACTTATACCCCTTTAACCTTTACCAGCCTGCGCGGTGCCTGGGGGTGGACAATTTTCGGTATTGTTTGGGCTATGGCTATTGCCGGGGTGGTGTTTAAAGTTTGGTTTTACAGCTCAAAACACAGGCTGTTGTCAACCATTTTATATATGGTTATGGGTTGGACTATAATTGTAGCTATAGTGCCTGTTTTACGAAATACACCCGAAACAACCTTGTGGTTTCTTTTGGCCGGTTGCATTAGCTATACCCTTTCGCCTGTTTTCTACTTGTGGCGATCTAAACCATACATGCACGGCGTTTTTCACCTTTTCATTCTGGGAGGTACCATTTGTCATTTTTTTGGCTTCTGGTTTATGATATAATCGACCATCATCATTATCCATATTGTCGTCATACACGTTGGCAACACCATTATTGTGTTCTTTTTAATAATGCAGATGGTTAGAAAATTTCTGTCCGGTATCGAATTATCCAAATTTATCCACGTGTTCGGTTTAATGTGGCATCATGTTGCGAATTGTATTGTTAAGTAGTCCTTGCAGGAAAGTTCCAATATCTGCATTACAAAAAAGATTCGCAAGCTTTGTTTTCGAAGATTTCTTATTACAACAGTACGTTAGATTTTAGTACCACAGCCGCTTTGCGACATATTCAAAAATCTAACGCTTGTGTGTTAGATAAAAGACATAAGACTTTGTTTACAATAAATTAATTAATTGTTAGCTATTTAGATAATCGAGATTGCAAGAAACAAGCAACTAATTGCCAGCGAATTAAAAAATAGTAACGAACTATTGTTACAAATATTGAAAAAAACACCTACAAAGGCACAAACACAAAAAGCCTTTTTCTTGGTGGACTTAGTGGCTTAGCGGGATTATAAATTAATGCTGCATAATTCATTCAATAGCACGTTAGATAAAAGACATGAGATATGAGACTTTGTTCGTAATAAATTAAATATCAGCAATATAGATAATCAAATTAGCAAAACTCAAGCAGCACATTATCAGTAGCTTAAAAAATAGTAACGAACTATTCTTATCAAAGTATTCGAAAAAAAATGGTTTTTCTTACATGCACGAAATACGTAAGCAAGAAATGAACATAACAGAAAAAGAGTTAACCTCTTACAAAAAGTGCCTTCACAATATCGTTAACCATTTTGGGATTTTCTTTGATGCGTCGCGAACAATAGCCAAACCAATCTTTGCCAAAAGGAACATAAACCCGCAGATTATGCCCACTATCGGCTATTTTGTTGCGCAACGAAGGCGCTACTCCGTACAACATCTGAAACTCGTATTTTTCTTTCGGAACACCATATCGGCGAATCAGTTCAAAAGATTCGCACACTAAAAACGGGTCATGTGTGGCAATTGCGGCATAAATACCGTTTTTCAGCATCAGGTCTAAATCTTCTAAAAAATGATGTCTTACCTGGTGAAAATCCTTGTAGGCTAAATAAGCCGGTTCAATATAAATGCCCTTGCAAATTCGTAAGTTCAGTGGGGTTGTTACAGAATGTGCCTGTAACAGCATGTCGCTTAAGTCATTATAGGTGCGTTTTAAGTAGGCTTGTACTACCAACCCAACATTTTCCTGAAATTCTTCTTTTAGTTTAAGGTACAAATCAATTTCGAGCGATGTGCATTGCGAATCTTCCATGTCAATGCGTACAAACTTCTCTTTCAGGCTTGCATATGCAAGTACCTGGCGAATTAGCGAATAGCATTTTGCGGAGTCAATAAGCAATCCAAAGCTGGTTGGCTTGAGCGACAAATTGCAATCAACATCATGCTTGGCCAGTTCACTTATAATCTCAATGTATTGATGCATGTTTTTTTCGGCTTCATCCATGTTGCTGATAAACTCGCCCAGTAAGTCAACGCTGGCTTTTATCCCTCGTTTGTTAAGCCTTTTCACAACCGAAATTGCATCGGCAATACCTTTGCCGGCCACATACCGTTTCGACAAAATCCAAACGGCCTTTTTAGGCATATAAGGCAGAGTGTTTGCTATTAGCTTATTAATCATGTCGATTGTTGTTTTGAATTCTTTACATGTTATTAAAATTACAGTTTCCTCTATGTCGAATGAATGATAGAAATCAGCGCCAACGTATGATTTTTAGCACTGATTTTTAAATTGTGAAATAACCTTAAATCCTTTGGCAGTGCTTTAAAAAATCAATAGAAAAAGTATCTTTGTCGTAGTGAACTAAAACCTGTTATTTGTAGAGAATTGACACCTCTCCATTTAAATTGAAAAAAAATGAAGAAATTACCACTAATACTTAGTGTTATAGCACTGGCCGGAGTTGTAGCTTTGTTTATTTTGTATTTTTCGGCTAACAGTAGTAAAACCGAAGATCGCATTACCAAACCGGCATATAGTTCGGATGGTGGTGGGTTAAAAGTAGCTTACATTCAAACCGATTCGGTGCTTATAAACTATCAGCTGGCAATCGATTTAAACGACGATTTTATTGCCAAACAAACCCAATATACCGAAGATTTTGCAAAGAAAAGAAGCAATCTAGAGCAACAAGCCGTTGCTTTCCAGGAAAAGCTGCAACGTGGCGGATTCTTAACCGAAGATCGTGCAATGAAAGAACGCGACCGTATTTTAGGTGAAGAACAGGAAATGCAACAGCTCGACTACGAACTGTCGAATAAGCTGGCTCAAATAGAGCGCGAAATCAACATCCAAATTATCGACAGCATTGTCGGCTATGTTAAAGAATACAACAAAATGCATAACTACGATTACATTTTTAGTAACAACGGGAATATTATTGTAGGTGCCGAGCAATTTAACATTACTAAAGATATTGTTGAGGGTCTAAATGCTCGTTATTCAAAGAAAGAGAAGTAATAAACCAAAAAAATAGCTTAAGCCGTGTATGGATTTTCGTACACGGTTTTATTTTTTTATATGGGGTTTGCCGATAAATATTTGCAAAAGCAAAAGCACCTTTTTTTTTACGAGTATCGTGGCCATAACGATGCTTCTGAAATGGTTGTTGTAATTCCTGCTTACAACGAACCTGGTGTGTCGTGCACCATTCAATCCTTATTCGAGTGTCGAAATCCCGGTTGCCAGGTACAGGTTGTAGTCGTTGTAAATCATTCCGATTCCGATTGTGAGAATGTTGTGCTTCAAAATGATGAAACCATTGCAGAATTTCAGAAACTGCGAACTAAGGCTCCTACATGGATGAACGTGCATGCAATTTATGCCAAAAATTTGCCTTCGAAGCATGCTGGTGTAGGCTGGGCTCGAAAAATAGGCATGGACTGGGCGATTTCACTTTTCAACCAAAATGACAACCCTGATGGATTGATTGTTTCGCTTGATTCCGATACCTTGGTTGAGAATAACTATTTACAAGCTTTGCTTCAGCATTTTAAAATGCATCCCAAACAAATTGCTTCTACCCTATATTTCGAGCATTCTTACGACGAAGTATCCCATAAAGAGGGGGTAATTTTGTATGAATTGTATATGCGTTATTATAAACATGCGATTGCCTATACCGGCTTTCCGCATTCGGTTTATACCCTAGGTTCGTGTTTTGCAGTGAAAGCACTGGCTTATGTGGCTCAAGGCGGGATGAACCGAAAAAAAGCCGGTGAGGATTTTTACTTTTTGCATAAACTTATGCCACTCGGTACGGTTGGATATATTACGGATACTTCGGTTTATCCGTCACCACGTTTATCAAACAGGGTGCCTTTTGGAACCGGCCCGGCATTGCAGCAGTTCGAAGCCGGAAATCGTGATTTATATTATACTTACCCCTTGCATTTATTCGAAACACTTCGCACTTTTTTCATTCAGTCGCACTTATTTTATTATAAAACAGTAAGTGATGTAGCCGATTTAACCGATAATGGACTTTTAGCTGGATTTCTCGAAACGTCGGGTTTTGTTGGCCAATTTAATAGTTTGAAACAGAATTGCAGCAGCGAACACACCTTTCAAATGCGTTTTTTTCACCTGTTCGACGCCTTCAAAATATTGAAATTTCTGAATTATGCATTGATGCATGGAACGCAGAAACAGTTACTTGAAACTGAAGCTCAAAAGCTTTTAAAGCAAACAAAACAATCAGAAAATACACCTTGCAATGCTAAAAATCTGTTAAGTATGTATCGGGCTATCGACAAGAACTCAAAATTTTAATACCTTTGTGTCTTGATTTAAACGAAGGAGATGATTATGAACACAATACTTATAACTTTATTAGTAGTTGTTGCGCTGTTGGCACTTGCATTTTTAGGGCTGGCTATACAGGTAATGTTCAAAAGCGATCATAAATTTCCAAATATGCATATTGGCAGCAATAAAAATTTAAGCAAGCGTGGAATTACCTGTGCGCAAAGCTGGCATAAAATTGAACAAAAAAATGCTCAAAAAATTCCGTATGAGGGCTTGCATTTAAGCAACGATTAATCGAAATATTCATTATCTCCTCCGCCCGATTCGTCAAAGTAGTAATCTTCAGCAGGCGCTTCGTTTTGCTGCAAACTGTCTGAAATTTTAATTTTTAAAAGTACCGGGTTTCGGTAATTCGAAATTTCGTCGGTTAAATCGGCAAACGATGCCGGTATAAAGTCGGTTCCGCTGCTTAACAAGCGTCGAACCTGGCGAGGCGAAACTAAAAATATTAACTCGTTATCATTGGTTAGGTACTGAGCTTTATCAAAAGCTGCAATAGAGGAGTTCTCGGTATAAACTTTCACCTCATTGCTTTTTTTGTTGTGTAATACATGAAACATTTCGCGTTGTTCCATGCTGGTATAATTCAGAAAGAAATAGGTAAAATTTTCGTTTTCGATTACTTTTTTGATGCCGTAATATCCGTTCTGATTAATAATTGTAAACGATTCTTCCTGGCGCGAAGTGTGGTAATCGCGCGGCAGGTTATGTGAACCAAAATTGAATTGGTACAATGTTTTTATCGAATTTCCCTCGATGGCATACACTTCGTTATTCAGTATTTCCCAAAACAAAATACGTTGTGGGTTTGCAAAAAACGAAAAACCTTCGGTAGGTGTACATTTGGTAACCAGACGTAATTCGCGGCTTACTACATTTCCGGCTTCATTGGCTTTAATAAGCCTGAACTGTGTCTCGCTGTTGTTCCAACCTGTATAAAGCCAGTAAAGCCCGTTTTTGTCGCGAATAAAATCCGATGGGGTTGATTCCAGACGGGTTTTTCCTACCAACTCTCCATCGTAATTATGACGGTATATGGTTGAATTTTCAAAACGGTACAACTCAATATGTTTCTTGTATGGATTTAAGCTATACCAGGCTGGGTTATTTAAATCGGGCAGATTTTCGTCGGCTTTTTCCTTTTCGATGCAAATGGTGTTAACAAGCTTGCCTTCGGCATTAAAATGATAAACGCATTGTGTTTTTTTGTTGTCGAGAATGAAATAATCGTTTCCATCAACTTTCATTTCCATATCGGCAGTAATTAATCCATATTTTTCAATATCTAATGGTAAGATCGAAACCGATTCAATCAGTTCCGACTCAATAAAATTTTCGCCATACGGTTGCGGTATGTCGATATTTACTTGTGCAAAAAGTAATTTTGTAGCAATAAGAAATCCGATAATGAGAATGACAGCACGCATGGTTATATATTTTAATTAAACAAAGTGTGAAGTTATTCATTAATAATTATTTTCCGAAATCCATCGGTCATAAATGTCTGATTTTGTTTCAGTGAATCGGAAAAAATCAAGAATGCTTCAACATTGTCAAGTTTTGTAATCAATTTTTGTGCCGAATCGGTTCCTAGCACCATACAGGCAGTTGCCAATGCATCGGCAGTCATACAATCGTCGGCTAAAATGGTTACACTAAGTAGATTGTGATTCACCGGGAATCCATTTCGTGGGTCGATGGTGTGAGCGTACCGTTGCCCGTTTTCAATATAAAAATTGCGGTAGTTCCCCGAAGTAGCCATTGCCTTATTTTTCAGCGAAACAATAGCTTGCAACTCCGATGCGTTCATCGGCTCGTCGTCGTTGGGTTGATTTATTCCAATGCGCCAGTCTTGACCGGATGGGTTCTTTCCAAAGGCAACCACCTCGCCACCAATGTCAACTAATACATTCCGGCATCCCTTCTCTATTAGGAAACGGGCAACCAGGTCAACCGAATATCCTTTGGCTATGGCACTAAAATCGAGCATCAGCCGGGAGTCTGTTTTAACAATCTCCTTATTTTCAAGCCGTATTTTTTGGTATCCGGTAAAGGTCATAATGCTGTCTATTTTTTTGGGTGTGATGCTTTCTTTCTTTTTAAAGCCAAAACCCCAGGCATTGACCAATGGAGCCACTGTAGGGTCAAAAGCGCCATTGGTAAGTTTTGCAATCTCGATAGATTTGGTGAAGACATTAGTGAAAAGCGAATCGGGTTCGAAGGGCTGGTTTTGATTCACTTTCGACACAGTCGATAGTGGATTGTAGGTCGAAAACGACAAATCGAGCTCATTTAGTAGTTTCTTTACTTCTGCATGAAAGTCCTCACCGCTTAGGCTTTCGTAAGTAAGCTGGTAGTAAGTGCCAAAAATAAGACCGCTGTTTTGAATGTATCGTGGCTTAGGGGTTTTGCACGAAAAAATAACCAGAAGTATCGTTGCAGTAATGAGTAATCGTGTCATTTTAAAAACCGTATAATTTTGGTAAAATTAAGAAAATTCCAGTCAGCCTTTTCCATAAATTCGTCAAATGGTAACAAAAAAGCCACTTGCAGTTTGCAAATGGCTTAATATGCTGACACATATAATCCTTAGTTTCCAAAATCGTCGTAATAAATGTTTTCTTTTTCAACACCCAGGTCGTAAAGCATTTTATTTACGGCATTGGTCATTGGGCCGGGACCACACATGTAGTATTCGATATCTTCGGGGGCTTCGTGGTCTTTCAGATAATTGTCGTGAATTACCTGGTGAATGAAACCAACCGGGCCGTCCCAGTTATCTTCGGGTTGTGGGTCGCTAAGGGCAATGGTAAATTTAAAGTTCGGGAATTGCTTTTCGATAGCACGGAAGTGATCTTCGTAGAATATTTCGCGTACCGAACGTGCGCCATACCAATACGTTACTTTCCGTCCTGTTTTAAGGGTGTGGAACAGGTGGAACAAGTGTGAGCGTAACGGAGCCATGCCGGCACCACCACCAATGTACAACATTTCGTTATCGGTATCTTGTATAAAGAACTCGCCGTAAGGTCCCGAAATGGTTACTTTATCGCCGGGTTTGCGCGAGAAAATATACGAAGAGCAAACCCCTGGTGGAACATCAGCCCATTGGTTTTTCTGGCGATCCCATGGTGGAGTTGCAATACGGATGTTAAGCATTACAATATTGCCCTCGGCCGGGTGGTTGGCCATCGAATATGCCCTGAATGTTTCCTCGTTATTTTTAATGCCCAGGTTCCATAAGCCGAATTTATCCCACTCGTCGCGGTACTTTTCTTCAATAACGAAGTCTTTAAAATTGGCTTCGTATTTTGGAACATCAATCTGAACGTATCCGCCCGATTTGAAGTTGAGATTTTCGCCTTCGGGCAGTCTCACTACAAATTCTTTGATAAATGTAGCCACGTTGTGGTTCGAAACCACTTCGCACTCCCATTTTTTGATGCCCATAACTTCTTCGGGAACGCGAATTTTCATGTCTTCGCGAATTTTCACCTGGCATCCAAGCCGCCAGTTGGTTTGTTGTTCCTTACGGGTGAAAAAGTCAACTTCGGTAGGTAATATCGAACCGCCGCCTTCTATAACCTGGCATTTGCACATGCCACAGGTACCACCACCAC
>JAFGGY010000028.1 GCA_016930365.1 Prolixibacteraceae bacterium
ATCTTAGCGTTAATGCTTATGGCAGTTTGTTCTTATGGTTTTACACAGGGAAACGATTTTCCTGAAGGAACAAAGCCGGCATCAACCAATGTAATAGGGGCTGAATATCCACGTGTAGATTCAGAAGGAAGAGTGTATTTTCGCATTCAGGCTCCCGAAGCTACGAGCATTTCGGTTAGTCTCGGAAACGTACAACTCACCAAAGGTGATGATGGCTTTTGGACTGGAGTAACACAGCCACAAGATCCCGGTTTTCATTATTATACGTTGAAAATTAATGGCGTTGATGTAGCCGATCCATCAAGCGAAACATTTTATGGTGCTAGTCGTATATCGAGTGGAATCGAAATTCCTGAAGAAGGAGTAGATTTTTACGATGCAAAGAATGTTCCTCATGGAGAAGTTCGTTCGTTGTATTACTGGTCAAATTCCTTCGATGAATTACGTCATGCATATGTTTATACACCACCCGGCTACCAAAAGGATACTAAGAAAAAATATCCGGTTCTTTACTTGCAGCATGGCATGGGAGAAGACAGGCGTGCATGGCCAAATCAAGGTCGCACCAATTTTATTCTCGATAATTTAATTGCAGAAGGTAAAGCTAAGCCAATGATTATTGTTATGGAAGATGGTGGAATTGCCCGAGGATTTGGTACACCAATTCGAAGCAAACCAGGAGAAGAAAAGCCACAAACACAGAGTCAGAGGCCTGGTGGAAGGGGCGGTTTCGGACAAGGACCAAATTTTTGGGATGAATTTACTGAAACCATTATTACCGACCTGATTCCTACCATTGATAAGCAATATCGCACGTTGAACGACCGCGAGAATCGTGCAATTGCCGGACTATCGCTCGGTGGAACACAAACATACCAGATTTCGCAGGCAAATCTCGATAAGTTTGCCAATATTGGTGTATTTAGTGCTCCTTTTGGATTCCCCGGTATCGAAAGCGGGTACAATGGCTTGTTAGCTAAGCCTGATGAGTTTAACAAACAGGTAGATGTTTTTTATATTAGTATGGGCTCAAAAGAAGGAGCAAACTCAGGTCGTTCAATTCACGAGACTCTTGATGAAGCCGGTATTAACAATGTGTATTACGAAGCACCCGGTACTGCTCACGAATTTCAGACATGGCGTAAAAGTTTACATGGTTTTGCCCAACTTCTGTTTAAATAAAATAATAAATACAAATTGATAAAAAGATGAAGAATTTTTTTGTGATCTTGGTGCTTTTAACTCAGACAAGCATTGTTAGTTTGGGACAGATGGTCGAAAACTCGAAACCTGCGCCTACAAACATTAATCAGAATCAGTGTCCGTGTATCATGCCCGATAATAGTGTGGTTTTTAGGGTCAATGCACCCAATGCACAAAAAGTTCAAATCGATTTAGGAAAAAAGTACGACATGGTGAAAGGTGCGAATGGTGTTTGGACTGTTCGCACCGAACCTGTCGAACCTGGTTTTCATTATTATTTTTTGGTAATTGATGATGTGCCTGTTGCCGACCCTGCCAGTCAATCATTTTTTGGAACAGGTAAAATGTCCAGCGGGATTGATATTCCTGAAAAAGGAGTTGATTTTTACTCGCTAAAAGATGTGCCTCATGGTTCAATCTCCTCAAAATATTATTATTCGAAAGTTACCGAAACATGGCGGAGACTCTACGTTTATACACCACCCGGTTACGATAAAAACCTTAAAACGAAGTATCCTGTGGTATATCTTCAACACGGTGGGGGTGAAGATGAAACCGGTTGGGTAATCCAGGGTAAAACCGATCTTATTCTCGACAATCTTATAGCCGAAGGAAAAGCTAAAACTATGATTGTGGTAATTGCAAACGGAAATGTTCGTTCAGGTATAGGTGGTTACAGCAGCGAGGGTATGACAGGCTTCAAAAATGAAATGATCCAAAATATTGTGCCCTTTATCGATGAGAATTACCGTACAATTGCCGATGCTAAACATCGCGCGATTTGTGGTTTGTCAATGGGTGGAGGACAGTCGTTTTATGCTGGGCTCGAAAATCCCGATGTTTTTGCATCGGTAGGTATTTTTAGTTCGGGTATTTTTGGCGGCATCCGAAACGCCTCGGGTAGCACCTTCGATGCCGAAAAAGAAATTCCCGGATTGCTTAGCAACTCTTCTGCTTTCAACAAAAAGCTCGAATTGTTTTACATCTCATGTGGCGAAGGCGATATGAGAATAGAACATACAAAAAATGCTGTAGCTGCAATGAAAGAAGAAGGTTTGGATGTGAGATTTAATTCTTTTCCGGGCGACCACGAATGGCAGGTTTGGAGAAAATCGCTACACGATTTCGCATCTCAAGTATTCAACTACTAAACTGTAAATATTTAACAAACACATTGTTTTATGAAACGAGCATGTAAAACGTTCACAATCAATTTGATGATGATTTGCATCATGCGAGTTTCATACGACCTTAAAACATTAAAAAATTATCGTATGAAAAAAATATTGACTGTTGGATTTGTATTGTTCTTATTGTCTCCTTTTGTGTTAAAGGCACAGCAAGCTAATGTAAACCTCGATTATAACCCACAAAAAAACACGGAAGGCCTTACACCATTCAGTGCACAGGCGAATTCGCCTGAAGTACATGATGACCAGACTGTAACATTTCGTGTAAAAGCACCAAATGCAAATAAAGTTGAATTGCCTTCTGGTGCTATTCATACAGCTCTTGGAAAAGGTCGTGAGCCAATTCCTTTTACAAAGGGTGAAGATGGGATCTGGACATTGACAATTGGCCCCCTTGAGCCTAATATGTATGCTTATAATCTTTTAATTGACGGCGTACAAGTAACCGATCCTAGTAATACTTATGCAGCATTTACGGCTATGCCACCATATAGTGAGTTAATTGTACATGGTGAAGGTCCTGCATATTACGATGCCAAAAATGTCCCACATGGTAATGTTACACGCCATGTTTATCACTCTGATGTAACTAAAGGCGAACGAGAGCTTTACGTTTATACTCCCCCGGGGTACAATCCCGATAAAGAATATCCGGTTCTTTATTTATTAGGAGGAAGTGGCGAGTTGCCTTCAAACTGGGTTTTCGACGGAAGGGTTAACTTTATAATGGATAACTTGCTTGCAGAAGGCAAAGCCGAACCCATGATTATTGCGATTCCTAATAATCAGGTTGTTCATCGTAACCACCCAAAACATGCCGACTTGTCTTTTGATATTTTCGAAAAAGAACTCCGGAATCATGTAATTCCATTGGTCGATAAAAGTTACAACACTATTCAATCACCTAAAGGCAGGGCTATTTCTGGTTTGTCGATGGGAGGACGCCATAGTATGTTCATTGGTTTCCGATCGCTCGATATATTTGCCAACTTTGGCATTCTTAGTGCCGGCGACACTCAACCTGAAACAACACTAAAGCATTTCTTAACCGATCCTGATGTAAATGATAAAGTCGATTATCTTTTTATTGGACAAGGCAAAAAAGAAGCTCAAGGCTTTTTTAACGCCAGGGTTCAGGCACTTTGTGATGCATTAACAAAACATGAAATCGAACATGACTACTACGTAGGTGGAAATGGTGCTCATGATTGGTCTACCTGGCGACACTTATTGTATTATAGGTTTTTGCCAAACCTTTGGAAATAATATTTTTTGTTGAAGTGTTTTATGCACGACTCTCGGCCTTGGCTAATGCGCGTTTACTGGTTCTGAAGGTAAAATGTCGTTGAATCATGTAGCTATATACGATTACAATAAGTGTAGTTGCTATTTTAGAAACAGTGGCGTACCAGCCAAGGCTTTCAACAAAAAGTTTTAGCAGTAAATAATTCAGAAGAATAGATCCTCCAACTGAAATACCGTATCGGATAAGCTGTGTTTTACCTCGTAAAGCCGATTGGGTGAATGTTACATATTTAGCTAATAAAAAACCAGTTGAGAAGGTGATTGGGAATACAAAAGCAAAGGCCGCAATGTGTGGGCTCATGGCAAATATTCCAAAATCGACTACTTGTTTGTCGATTATAAAATTGTAAAAAACAAAATATAATGCAATATCGAACGTAGTATTCATGCCTCCTGTTGCAGCATACCTGAATGTTTCCTGCGGAATAAATTTGCTGAACGGTGAATAAAACCAATCAATTACAGTAATAAGTAAATCGCGTATCTTTCTGGAAAAATTTAACATAGAGTGAAAATAATTTTCAGCTTGCGAATATACAATAAAAAAGGTAAAAAAATGGTCAGAGTTCGAGGTAAATGGCTTCCATTAATTTTTCCATTTTCTGAGCCATGGTAAAACTGCCACAGTTAAAATTGTTTACGATTATGGCAAAAGCTACCGGGGTGCCTTTTTGGGTTTCCATGTAACCTGCAAAACTTCGAATTCGGGTCATCGAGCCGCTTTTAGCTCGTGCCTTTCCTTTTAAAAGTGATTGTTGAAAGTAGTATTTCTGAGTTCCCTGCATTCCTGTTAGTGGAATCGATTTTTCAAAAGCGTCGAAATTTGAGCTGTAGTTTTTCATGTAAACCAGCACATCGGTTAAGGTTTTGGCGCTGATGGCATTGTTGCGCGACAGTCCACTTCCGTCGGCCTGAAACATCCATTGGGTTTCGATGCCTTTGTCGTGCCAGAATGCTTTAATGGCTTCAGTTCCGCTTGCGGTGCTTCCAATGCTGTTTTGTATAAGACCGATATGTTTGCACAACGATTCGGCATATAAGTTGATGCTTTCGTGATTCAGTTTTTCGATAATCTGATCAAGGGGTGGCGAGCTCCAATTTACCAGTTCCTGTTTTTGTAAAATCGATTGAGAATTGCCTTGTTGTAACTTTTCAATTTTGCCCGAAATGCCAATGCTTTCATCCTTGAGTTTTTCGCTTAGCCTGGCAGCCAGTAAAGTGGCCGGGTCGGGTATCGATGCTTTTATGCTGTAGTTGCTTCGATTCATGGGCAAGGTGCCTTTAATTACACGATAACTGTCGAACGGGCTGCCATAAACATAAGCACGGTCGCGTTGGTCGGTCGATGCCTTCACCTCGTTTTTGATGTTAAGCTGTGGAATTTTGGGTTTTATATCGATAATTTGTGTGTTTCCGCCGTTGGTGTTTGCTGTTTCAAAAGTTATTTCGAAGGTGTTGTCGTAAAGTGAGATACCCTGGGCTGCAGCGCCAAAATAATTACCCAAATCTTCCCAAATCCAGGTTTGAGGTACGTCGTTGTCAGAGTAAATTCCCGGGTCAACAAGCAGGTTCCCATTTATCGAATCGATACCGGCTTTCTTAATTTGCCTGACCCATTGCTGCAAAAAAATGTCGTTGTTGTCACCAAAATAGGGAGAACCAAGGCTGGGATCACCTCCTCCTTCAATAATCAGTTCGCCGTGCAAAGTGCTGTCGGCTATATAACCTGAGTGTACTATTTTTGTATGAAACGTGAAGTCGGCACCTAAAAGCTCAAGGGCTGTGGCTGTGGTTATTAGCTTAAGAACAGAGGCCGGGCAGATGCTTAAGTTGGGATTTACCTCCAGCAACTGTTCGCCGCTAATGCTGTTAGCAACATAAATCGAAACCGGACTGTTTTGAATCGCATCGTCGTTTAGAAACAACATGGTGCGTTGTTCCATATTGTTGTCGGTAGCAATGACGGCGTTAAGAGAAAAAAAGAAAACGAGAAATAAAACCCAGTTGCGCATTTGTTGTTTATTTTTCATGAATAACAAAGATAATGATTTGAGAATAAATCTTCTTTTATGTTTTTTTAATTACTTTCGATTTTAAAATATAAACATTTACAAATTATATACTGTACTTCAAATGAAGAATAAAAAACTTAAAATCTTACTTTTTATCCTAGTGGCAGCGTTTGTTGTCTTTTCGTGTAAAGAAGACGAATCACCCGAGCCGCATATATTAACTGAAAAAGAAAAAGAAAATAGAAAAATTAACCAATGGATTATTTATAGTTTAGGAACTTACTATTTGTGGGAGTCGGAATTGCCTGCCGAACTGGAAGCAGGTGCTGGTGATCCGGAAACGTTTTTTAATAGCCTATTAGTCGAACAAGATAAATGGTCATATATTGTTGATGACTTTGAAGAATATTTTGCCGAGTTTGAAGGCACACCCAAAAGCATGGGATTTTCGCCTGAATTTTGGTTGTACAATGGTGGCAATAATATAATGATTGTTGTGCAGTATGTTTATCCCGGTTCGCCTGCCGAAATTGCCGGATTGAAACGCGGAGATATTATTCTTAAAATTGAAAATATGTATTTGACACCAGATAACTATTACGACTTATTTACAGGCGACAGTTATTCGGTTCAGCTTGCTTCGATAAGTGGAAACATATTGAATCAAATAGGTGAACCGATATCTATTATGGCTGAAACCATCGATGCAAATCCTTCTATTTTTCATGATGTTTATGATTTAAATGGAACGAAGACTGGTTACCTGGTGTATTCGAGTTTTGTAGCTGGAAGTCAGGATTATTACCTCAATAAACTGAGTGAAGTAATTGAAGGATTTCAAGCCGAAGGGGTAAGCGAAGTGATTGTAGATTTGCGCTATAACCGTGGAGGTGACATGGAGGCGGCACGCCACATGGCTTCTATGTTTGTTCCATTAGAAATAGCGAACCAAGAGGATGTAATGGTTCGGTATATGTTCAATGCAGCCTTAACTAATGATGTAAATACGCAACCAGAAATGGCTATCGAACGTTTTGAAAAGGGACTTGTAAATCTTAATCTGGATAATGTGTATTTCTTGGTTACTTCAACTACCGCATCGGCCAGCGAGGTGGTTATTACGTCGCTGCAACCGTATATGAATATCACTATAATAGGTACCAATACTTCGGGAAAGTATGTGGGTATGTATGTGCTTGATCATTTAAACAATAATGGTCGTTATACATGGGGAAAGCACAATTGGGGAATGATTCCTATTACTTTTAAATATGCCAATGCAGACGGTTATACCGATTTTATAAATGGTTTAACGCCTGATTACGAAATTGAAGATGATTTGTTAAGTGCCGTACCTTTTGGCGATCCCTCCGATCCTCTTTTGGAAAAGGCTTTTGAGCTGATAAGCGGACAAGTTAGCACAGCTTCGTTTAAGTCGCAGGCTGTTGACAGAGGTTTTGTACGACTCGAAGACGATCGGTTTAGTATGTTGAATAACTTAATTATAAACGGACGAAAACTAGAGTAAACTCTCGAAAGCATATTTCAATAAAAAACCCGTTCAAAATCACAATTTTGAACGGGTTTTTTATTGAAATCTTTGTATGGTGAATCTATTTAACTTTTGTATTCAAAACCATAAGTTTCGTCGTGCTGACTGATATCGAGACCTACTTTTTCTGATTCTGGACTTACCCTCATTCCAATAATCTTGTCGGTAACCCAGTACAGTAGAAAAGCACCGCCTAAGGTAAATACAGTAGTGATTGCTAATGCAAGCATGTGGTAGGCAAAGGTTCTGAGCTCACCATAAATTAAACCAACACCACTGGCAAAAACGGCTGTAAGTATCATTCCGGTAATACCTCCAACACCATGAGCGGGGAATACATCGAGGGTATCATCGATGTTTGAATGATGACCAAAGTAGTTGATGGCCAGGTTGCTGATGATGGAGGCTACTACTCCAATGAAAATACTTGAGCCCACGTTTACAAAACCTGCTGCGGGTGTTATAGCTACGAGCCCAACTACAAGCCCAATGGCGGCTCCCATAGCCGATGGTTTCCGGCCTTTGGCGGCATCAAAGAAGATGTAGGCCAGCATGGCTGCTGCCGAGGCCGTATTGGTGTTCAGTAATGCCAGTGTTGCCGTAGCATTTGCACCCAAAGCCGAACCGGCGTTAAAGCCAAACCAGCCAAACCATAGTAATCCGGCTCCAAGCAGTACAAAGGGGATGTTAGCTGGTTGTGTGGGCTTGTTGTAATCTTTTCGTTTTCCAAGATAAATGGCACCCGCAAGAGCTGCGAATCCGGCCGACATGTGTACTACTGTTCCTCCAGCAAAATCGAGAACGCCCCAGTTGCGGAACAATCCGTTGGGATGCCAGGTCATGTGTGCCAGGGGAGCATAAATAAATAGGGTAAACAAACAAATAAAAAGCATGTAAGCCCTGAAACGCACCCGCCCTGCAAACGAGCCTGTTATAAGCGCCGGTGTGATTATGGCAAATTTTAACTGGAACATGGCAAACAGCGCCAAAGGAATAGTGGGGGCAAGGTCGGGATCGGTATGCCCATGTACATTACGAAACATGAAATAGGTGAGTGGGTTGCCAATTATCCCGGTTCCTTCACCTCCAAGGCTGTCTCCAAATGCCAGACTGAAACCAACTACAATCCAAAGAACACTCACAATACCCATAGCAATAAAACTTTGTAATATGGTAGAAATGATATGTCTTGGGTGCGTCATTCCTCCATAAAAAAATCCCAATCCGGGGGTCATTAATAATACAAGTGCCGTGGCTGTAAGCATCCATGCAGTATCGCCGGTGTTTAGGTTGGGATCGTCGAAAAAATTACCACTGCCGGGAAAAATGATGCCCAGTATTGCTGCAATTAAAATAAGGCTTAAAATAGCAAGCCAGCTACTCTTTCGTTTCATATTTAGAATTTTTTTTGAGAGCAAACAAAACAAATGTTGCGATATCGTTTTATTTTGCTCAATTGTGTTTGTAAAATGTTTGAATAACTGTCAAAAAACTGTTAAAAACGACACAAAAATATCAAAAAGTATTTAAAAGATGCGATTATTGTGTGAAAAAGATATGGGGATGGATTTTTTATTGTCATTGTGTTTGGTGTTTTTATTTTTATGGTTTAAGTATTAGAGGCTTTAATTCAATGATAAATTGCTAAGACGATATGCTGGTGTACAAAAAGTTGAAAATCCGGCATATTTGTTTATTTTTGCTTGTATTATTCATTGTTGTTTAAATAAATACTGGTAATAATGTCGATAAAGCACCAACTTGATGATATTGACCTGAAAATTTTAGATATCATTACTAAAAATGCGCGTTTGCCGTTTAAAGATGTGGCAGCCGATTGTGGAATTTCCCGTGCAGCTGTGCATCAGCGTGTAAATCGGATGATTGAAATGAAAGTGATTGTAGGTTCAGGCTATACTATTGATCCTAAAATGGTCGATTTTCATACCTGTACGTACATCGGAATTTTTCTTGAGAAAGGTGGTATTTACGAAGATGTAGCTGCAAGGCTTGAGCAAATTTCCGAAGTGGTTGAGTGTCATTATACCACTGGTCAGTATGCCATTTTTGCCAAGGTATATGCTCGTACGAACGAGCATTTAAAACAAATTTTGAACGATAATATTCAAAAAATTCCAGGAGTATCAAGTACCGAAACTTTTATTTCACTCGAAGAAACTTTTAAACGCGAAGTACCTATATTATAGTACTTATTTTCGTTTATTTTTCCTATTTGACTTAGGCGATTCCGATGTGTAGGGCAAGCAATCGGTGGTTGTGAGTCGCGTTCGAATCAACGAATTTCGGAGCGGACTACGCTTGTTCGTTATTCAATCTTAATACAGAACAATTCTTGGATTTTATTTTTTGTCTGGTATCGTCGAGTTTTGTTTCATGCGGGAAGACGGTTGACAATAGCTTTTACAGATTATGAAACGAGCATGTAAAATACTTACATCCAAGTAGATGGTAATTTATTGCATGCGAGTTCCATACGGCCTTAGAAAATAAAAAATTATCGTATGAAAATTACAAAAACAACAATAGATAAAATCGCAAAATTTCGAATTGATTACTTAAACTCATTATCTGAATTTCAAGAGTTGTATATTGAGTTAATGATAAGTGATTCTGATTACTTTATTTTTCAAGTGGATAATGATGTATCTGGTTATGCGATTAGAAATAATGATGGCGTTTTGATTGAGTTTTATGTTTCAGAGAAATATATTCCAGAAAGCGATAAATTTTTCAGACAAGTATTGAAAGACTTATCAATAAGGGAAATTTACTGTAAATCATTTGATTCTCTTTTGCTCAGTAATTGTCTTCTAAGTTCTCTTTCATATTCGCTTTTAGGTGTATTGTATCGTGATTATTCTGACGCTCGTATTAAAAAAGACTCAGAAATAAAAATGAAGAAAGCTGACTATTCTTCAATAAGTTTTCTTCAAAGTCAAGATGATTCGATAAAAGAACTTTTTGAGACAGAAGAACAGTTAGCTGATTTTATTCAGAACGAAAACGTATTCTTGTTTTACAAAAAAGATGATTTTGTAGGTTGTGGAATGGTTCTGAGGACAAATTTTAATTGGGATTATTGTGATTTAGGAGTTTGGGTAGAGCCGTCAAAAAGAGGTAATAGTGTTGGTTCTCAGATTATTCTGAATTTACGAGAATTTTCTATTCGTGAAGATTTAATACCATGTTGTGGATGTGCAATTGACAACATTGCATCACAAAAGACGATCGAAAAAAGTGGTTTTGTGAGTAAATATAAATTGGTAAATTTTAGAACAAAATAATTCACAAATGCACAACACACAATATAAAGCAGTTGTTGTTCAGTGGTTTGTGAGAGCTTGGTTCTCGCGCTAGCTTTTCCAGCGGTAGATTGGAACGCAGCCCGAAAACCCAACCGTTTCATATCGTCAACCGATAAAAATACACTTGTAGTTTGCAAAAGGTTCAATCCTGGTCGATTCAATTAAACAGAATTCATTATATGGTGCTGTTGCCACATATAATTTTTAGTGTGGTGTAGCTATTCCAACAAATAAATAATTGAAAATAAGGTGTTTGTGTGTATTAAATGAGGCATGCAAAAAAGGCTGCCCGGTTTTAAACGGGCAGCCTTTTTTATGGTCTATAAGTGAGCGTTAAACGGTACGTTCAATATTCCATACAAAAGCCCTAATGCCAATCTCTTCGTTTACGGCATTGAGTTTTTGAATTTTTTCGAGCAGAATATCTACTTTTTCATCATCAATAACCGTAATTAGCGCGTTGTTGATTTCGGGCCAGGTATGTGTACCCATGTGTGGTTCGCCGGTTTCGGAACCACGCCCCTTTACGTCAACCCATTGGGTGAAACCGTTTATCTCGAGGCGGTCGAGCATGTACTCAACACGTTCGGTAAATGCCTGATTATATGTTATAAATACTGATTTCATATTGTCTTTAATTTAGTTGTCCATAAATACAAATTTCTTGCGTACGGCCATTTTCTTGTCGCGTTCACCTTTACGGGCGATGAGGGCGTAAACAACGGGTACCAAAATCATGGTAACAATTGTTGAGAACAGCAAACCGCCAATAACCGAAATACCCATTGGACTCCATATTTCAGAGCCTTCACCAGTGCTAAGTGCCATTGGCAACATGCCAAGCATGGTTGTGAAAGCAGTCATAAGTACTGGGCGTAACCTCGATTTTCCTGATTCGATAATGGCTTTGTTGAGTTCCACGCCCCGGTCGCGCATAAGGTTAATGTAGTCAACCAGTACAATGCCGTTTTTCACAACAATACCAACAAGCAGCACAGCACCCAGGGCTGCAATAATGCTAAGGTTTGTGTTGGTTAAAATGAGGGTGAAAATGATACCCGGCACGATAAACAGTATTGAAACCATGATGATTACAGGCATTTTAAACGATTCGAACTGACTTGCCATTACAATAAAAACCAATACAATTGAAAGAAGTGCAAGTAAGCCTAAATCCATAAACGAATCTTCCATATCTTCGTATGCACCGCCAATCTCGACTGACATGCCTTGTGGAATTCCGGCTTCGTCAACAATGGTCTGGATGTCGCTGGCAAGTTCGCCCAGCGATATTTGATACGGAATTGCCGAAACGGTTACAACCCGTTGCTTTCGTTGTCGCTCGATGTTAGGCGGGGTTAGGTTTTCGACTACTTTCCCCAATTCTTTAAGACGAATAGTCGAACCCGTAGCCGGTGATACAATTGAGATGTTTTCGATATCGGTAATGGAGTTTCGTGCATCTTCTTTGTAGCGTACTACCACGTCGTACTCGTCGCCAAATTGTCGGAAACGGGTGGCAATCAAACCCGATACCCGGTTGCGTATGGCTGTAGAAACAACGGCTGTTGATAAACCGTGTTCGGCCAGTTTTTCGCGGTCGAAGTTGATGGTTAACTCTGGTTTGAAATCTTCGCGGCTGATTTGTACTTCGCGTGCTCCTTTTATTTGCTCAATTTTTTGTTGTATGTCGTTGGCATAAAGTGTGGTTTCATCTAAATCGTATCCAAATATTTTTACATCTACAGTTGAACTGCCAAAGCTCATGCCATCGTCGGTTGCTACCGAAGAGTTTACAACTTCAGGAATAGTTAATAGCTTTTCGCGAATTTGTTCGCCAATAACCCATACCGAACGCTCGCGTTCTTCGGGTTTTACAAGGCTGATGCTCAGGTTTATGATGTTTGATCCCGATGATTGGAAAAGCGAATTTATACCGCCACGATCATCCGAACCGGTTGTTGCGGCAAAAAGCTTGTTTTCGGGTATATCGCTTGTGATGAATTCTTCCATGAGCTTGGTAATCTTCAGCGATTCTTCGTAGCGGGTACCGGTTTGCAGCTCGATGTTTACGGTAAGTGAGCTGCTATCGCTCTCGGGTATAAACTCGGTTCCAATATTTCCGATAAAGAAAAAGGAACTGATAAATAATGCCAACGAAACGATTAGTACCAGTAGCTTGTTTTTGAGTGCCCATTTAACCGAACTACCGTAAAAATTATCGAGTTTGACCAACATGGGCAGTACGGTTTTATCGTGGCTGTACCATCTTTTTTTGCGGTTAGCCGGTCGGAGTTTAAGCAGTTGTGCCGAAAGCATAGGCGTGAGCGATATAGCTGCAATAGTAGATGTTACTACGGTTATGGTAACTACCCAGCCTAATTGGCGGAATAAAACACCCGTCATGCCACCTACCAATGTAAGTGGAAGAAATACAGCAACCACGGTTAAAGTAGTAACAATTACGGCGAGCCATACTTCGTTGGTGGCGTAAATAGCGGCTTCGCGAGGGCTACTGCCTCGTTCGATGTGTTTGGTTATGTTTTCGAGCACTACAATGGCATCGTCAACCACCATACCAATGGCAATGGATAGCGACGAAAGTGAAATGATGTTAATGGAGTTTCCGGTGGCAAATAAGTATATAAATGCCACAATAAGAGCAATAGGAATGGTTAGTACAATAATAAATGTTGCTCGCCAGCGCCCCAGAAAGAACAGTACAACCAGGGTAACGAAAATCAAAGCATACAGCAGGGTGGTCGTAAGGTTTTTAATCGATCCGCTAATAAACTCAGACGAGTCCATTATGGTTTCAATTTTGATATCCTCGGGAAGAGTTTTTTTGATTTCTTCCATTTGCTTTTGAACATCGCGTGCTACACGTACTGTATTTCCACCGGCTTGTTTTTGGATAAACATTCGAGCTCCAATTTCTTTGTTTATGCGCTCCTGTACGTCCATATCGCGTGGTCCGTCAATAATATCGGCCACATCGTGCAGAAAAATGGGGCTTCCATTGTAATTACCAACCACAATATCTTTTATCTCGCTACTTTCACCAAATTCACCTTTAATTCGAAGCGGATAAGCAATTTCCCCCATTTTGATATTTCCCGATGGCATGTTCATGTTTTCCATGGCCAAAGCATTTCCTATTTGTTCGAGCGTAAGATTGTAAGCTTCTACGCGCACCGGGTCGAGTTCAATTTGTATTTCGCGCTCGTAAGCACCGGCAAGACCAATGTTACCAATGCCGTTAATGCTGTTCAGCGGGTTGATTACTTTTTCGTCAATAATTTTTTCCAGACCTTCGAGGCTTTCATCAGCCGTTACGGCATAAAACAAAATAGGCATCTGGCTGGTGTTGAATTTGAAAATGGTAGGCGACTCAGCCTCGTCGGGTAAAAAACCGTCGATAAACGAAAGTGCATCTCGCATATCGTTTGCGGCTTCGTTTAGGTCGGTTTCCCATTCAAATTCAATAAAAACGAGCGACATATTATCGCGCGATACGGAGGTGATTTCTTTCAGGTCGCTGATACTTGAAAGTGCGTCTTCAACCGGTTTGGTTATGTTTGTTTCGATATCGGCAGCACTGGCGCCGTTGTATTGAGTAAACACCGTAATGAACGGTGCTTCAATTTCAGGAAACAAATCAACCGGTAACTTTACCAGCGAATATATTCCAAACACCATGAGTGCTACAAAGAGCAGCATGGTGGTAATGGGTTTTTTTACGGAACTTTTGTATATACTCATAATGGTTTTGTTGTACGTTTAACGTGTAACTTTCACTTTATTGTTGTCCATTAAAATAGCCTGACCGGCAACTATAAGCTCGTCGCCTTCGTTGATTTTGTCGCAAATAATTTCGATCGAATCGTCGAAACGTTCACCAATTTGTACGTTGTAGCGTTTGGCTCTTCCGTTTTCATGTATGAAAATATAGCGATTGTTGGTGCCTTCTTGTTGAATTACGGCAATTGCAGGGGCAACAAGTGCTTCGGTTTCGTCGAGTTTTATTTTAACCCGGCTAAACATACCTGGTCGTAATTGCAGCCCCTGGTTTGGTATTTTTATTTCTACCTTAAACGAGCGCGTCAATGGGTCGATGGTTGGATGAATGTTGGTAATCGTTCCGGTAAACACTTCATCGGGAATAGCATCGGCATTGATGGTAACCGATGTGCCGTTTTCGAGAGAGTTGAAATATTGTTCCGAAACATTTATGGTAGCTTTTAAAACAGAAACTTGCTGCAAAACAACAATGGCCGATTTCCCGGTCTGGGTGTTTGGCGCTCCCGAATAGATTTCTCCGTCTTCGAAATACTTAGCAGTGATGATACCACTAAATGGTGCAAAAAGGGTAACGTTTTCTTCTAAAAACTGAACGTTACTTTCTGTCGCTTCAAGTTGAGATTTTACCTGGTCGTATTGTTGTTCCGATATACTTTCGGTTTCGCGAAGCTGTTTAAGCCTTTCGTAATCTTTGCGCAAACTTTCGAGTTGGATTTTTGCTTGTTTTAGCTGTGTGTCGTCCATTTGAAAAAGTTTTTGCCCTTTGGTTACGTGGTCGCCAATTTCAACATAAATTTTTGATATCTTACCGGGTTGCGCTGTGGCTACATTAAGTTCTTCCCAGGGTAAGAGATTTGCCGAGAATTCGATTTCGCGCGATAGGTTTTGTGTTTGTAATTCTATAACCTTAATCGGGTAGGTTCGTTCTTCGTCATTTTTCAGGGCAGCACTTTCAACTTGTTCAAGCTGTTTTTCCAGTTTAATGATTCGCTTCCTCAGGTTGTCGGCTTTGTTTTGTTGAGCCTCTGGGGTGTTCTGCCCGCCACATGCAACCATGGTTAGGGCAACTATTGATATTAGAATAAATTGTTTCATTGTATATGTTTTTATTTGATTTTACAATTGGTTGTATAATTTGTCAATTGCAACTTTAGCCTGAAGAAGAGTCATTAATGATTGAATATAGTTTGACTCAGCTTGCAGATAGTTGCTGTTGGTTTGGGTTAATTCGAGGCTTGAAACAATACCTTGTTGGTACTTTTTCTCAATATTTTGATAAACTCTTCGTGCTATTTCCACATTTTCTTTTTGAGCTTCATGGTTTTCAATAGCCGATTTCAGATCCGAAGCGAGTTGCTTTTCCTGAATTTCGAGTTGTTGTATTACCATTTGTTGATTTATTCGAGCTTTATCGAGTTCTATTTGTGCTTGTGTTACTTTGTGCTTGCGGCCTCCACTCGAAAAAATTGGAATGCTGACCGTAACGCCGGCGAGGTGTTTAGGCGTCATATCAAATCCGGTAGTTAGCAACTTCTGGTTGTAGGTGTAAAACCCCGTAATGGTAGGGGCGTAGCTCCACTTTTCGATGTCGAGCATCTTTTCGCTTAAATCCGATTGGCTTTGGGTTAATTGGTATAGAATGTTGCCGGTAGGATCGAATGTCGGAAGTGATTGCTGTGGCTCAAGTTCCGAAGTAATTTCATCAAGCGTACTGGATAACTCAATATTTTGGTCAGAATCCAGTCCAAGTTGAAATTTCAACATGCTGTAGGTCATGGTTAATCCTCGCTGCATCGAGCGGAGATTATTTTCGAGCATGGTAACCTGAATGCTTAGTTGGTCAACATCGGTTTGTTCGGCTATTCCGGTTTTATACATCATTTCGGTATGGTGCTTTACTGTTTCGAGATTTTCGATAGAAGCATTGATGGTTTCAATCGATTTTTTAGTTACCAAAGCCATTAAGTAACTGTTGGTTACCGACTCTTTAATGTCTAAAATTGAATTTTCAAAGCCTTGTTCGGTTAGTTTCTTTCCTAATTTTGCGGCTTTAATACCAGCCCAGTATTGACCGCTGAAAATAAGCTGGCCGAGTTGAACGGCAGCCGTCGATGCATCAGTCATTTTAATGGTCGATGCGGGCAACATAGACGTGAGTTGTTGTTCAAAGTAACTTCCGGCCTGGTAAATACGTAAATCCTGCATGCTTACATCGGGGTACTCGGTGCTGGTGTTGTTCCATGCTTCGGCCATTTGTTCGGGGGTGAAGTTTACGTCGCCACCCATGCCTAAATTAAATTCCATTTCGTAACCGAAATAGGTCATCCAATCAACCGACGCATCGATCTTGGGTAATCCTTGCGAAATTGATTCCTTAATTTTAGCATCAGACGACTGGATGTCGAGCCTGGCGCTTTCGAGCGTTCTGTTGTGCTCGATGGCATAGGCCTGCGCTTCATTAAGCGATAGTTTTATCACTTCCTGTCCTTGTAGCAATATGCCTGACAGCAAAAGTGAAATTGTTAATAAATGGTACTTCATAGCTATCTTTATTTTATTAAAACTTTAATTCTTTTTTGAGTTTTCATATTTCTGTACGAATTTTTCAACGATATCTTGTCCTTTCTCGGTGCAAATACCCCGTAAATAAGGAAGATGAATGGATGTCCATATTCTTTTATGGTCACATTTGTCAAAAAAATCTTTTTCGTCTTCAAGTATTTGGAAAAAATCCATAATGTGATGAATAAAACGGTTCGCAATATCGATGTCAATTTCTTTTCGAAATGTCCCCTCGTTTACGCCCCTTTTTAATATGGTGTAAGTAATCTCATAATTTCTAAAATTCTCATTCTTAATAACATTTTTGAAAATTGAATGATGGTATTTTTTTATATCATCAAAAAATACAGGGTTAATTTTTTGCATAACCCGTTGGTTGAATTCGCCAAACGAAAAAAGTGCTTCAATAACATTGTCGGAATTCGCGATAATATCGATAATGTTATTTTTGTGCTTGCTTAGTTTATCTGTCAAGAAATTGTACAGTAGATCGTTTTTGTCTTTAAAATTCTCATAAATTGTACGCTTCGAAATGCCCATACTGCGGGCAATTGAGTCCATCGTAACCTGACGTATGCCCTGTTCAATGAAAAGTTCTCCTGCTTTTTTAATAATTGTATTACGCATGTCCATAGTCGATAATTGAAACACAAAAGTAGAAAACTTTGTTCATTAAAAAAGTTTTCTAAGCTGGGTTGTCGAAAAAAATCGGTAAATGGCAGTTTGCATAGGATTAACTTAACATTAACGCTTAATTCTACTTTACCAAATTAAGTTTTCTTATAATATCTGTCAATATCCGCTTGTCTTTTTTGATGCCTGATTCGAATATGTTC
>JAFGGY010000215.1 GCA_016930365.1 Prolixibacteraceae bacterium
CTTTTTAGGGTAGCTAAAATTTATGCTTAATTATTAAAATCAACCCGAATTATGGAGTGATCCAAAATAAGTAGTAAACTTCTTTTTAAGTTCATATGTATTTATTTTGGTTAAAATAATCAAAGCGTAAATGCATCAAATTAATGTAACTTATTGATGTATTTTTTGTTCAGAAATGAAAAGGATTAAAAATGTGAAGGAGGAATGTATCTGTGTCGGGCCGTTCGATAAGCATCCGGTAGTGTGAGTTAATTGAATAGTATGAAATTTTAAGGGAGGGTTAAGTTTGGCTTTAGAATGTGCCGTAAAGTGTATAGTTTTCGGTGTTGCAAAAAACCTGGCTGTAAAAATAAAAATTGGGCAGGTTGGTGGCAATTTTCTGGTTCAATTGTAAAATTGGATGTCCTTGTTTTACATTGAAGACTTTTTGCAGGCGTTCGTCGGCTGTAATAGCCAGTAGCTTTTGTTCGCCTCCATTTACTTCAATTTGGTAGTTTGTGCGTAACAGGTCGAATAACGATTTGTTTTCGAAACTTTTTTGGGTTAAATGTGGCAGGTTGATGTTTGGAATCATGGTTACATCGAAAAAGATTGGTGCGTTATTGATTAACCGAAGCCTTTCGAGGTATAAAAAGCCATGATCTTTTTCTTTAGTCGAAAGCATAAAGGAAAAAGCAGTTTCACATTTTAGAAATTCGGGGCCTTTGATAATTTTGGTCGT
This sequence comes from Prolixibacteraceae bacterium, assembly GCA_016930365.1. Taxonomy (GTDB): domain Bacteria; phylum Bacteroidota; class Bacteroidia; order Bacteroidales; family Prolixibacteraceae; genus Roseimarinus. The sequence goes on from JAFGGY010000215.1 coordinate 722, forward strand.
CAGGTTTTTTTGTTGAATCGACGGTATCGAACCTGAAAAAGAGAATAAGTCGATGCTGCCTGGAGTTTTCGTAACAATACTGCCTTTGCCTTGTTTGCGGGTAATGTAACCTTCGACACTTAGCCGCTCAAGTGCTTTCCGAACCGTTGGGCGGGTTGTATGATGTATTTGGCACAAATGATTTTCAGAAGGAAGTATATCGCCTTCATTGAAAATACCTTCGCTGATATTCTGCCTTAGCTTCTCGTATATTTGTTTGTGAATCGGTAAAAGACTACTCTCTGACATTAAAAAAAACTTTAGAGTTATTTCTGTTCATTTGTGTTTTTCAAAAATAGTTTTTAAAACTGAATGCATCGCAATTTGCACCAACAAAATATTGTTTTGTATGTTTACAAGCAGAAAAATTTATTTGAAAATAAATAGTACCTGAATCTCGGATTAACAGGAATATAAATGGGTAAGAAAATAAGTATATGGAAATGCAGAAATCAAGGTTAGCACCGTTTGGCGGAATTATTTTTGATTTGGATGGTACATTGCTCGATTCGATAGAGGATATTGCAATGGCATCGAACAAGGTGTTGATAAATAATGGTTTGCCGGGGCATTCGCTTGACAAGTATGTTGAGTTTATTGGCAATGGTGCACGTCGTATTATTCAGAGGGCGTTGCCCGAGCATCTGAAATTGGATGATGTTGTGGTGGAAAAAATTCTGGATGAATACAAAACAGCATACAAAGAAAATATCGTTGTAAAGAGCTGTTTGTTCGAAGGCATTTCGGAATTGTTGCTTCATTTGAATAACAGAAAAATACCTATTGCCATAAACACGAATAAACCACACGACCAAACGATGTTGATTGCTCAAAAATTACTTAACGATTTCATTTTTGCAGTGTTGGTAGGGCAGAGGGATGAAAATCAAAAGAAACCTGACCCTTTTGGGGCATTGTATATAGCGAATCATTTGGGGCTGAAGCCCGAAGAGATCTTGTTTGTGGGTGATTCGGCTGTTGATGTAAAAACAGCACAAAATGCCGGAATGCAGATGGTGGGGGTGAGTTGGGGCTATAGTAAAGAAAATGAACTTGAAAATGCCGGATGTGAAACCATTGTTGATTCTGTATCGGAATTGAGAATCTTGATTGATAATTGTATTTATACAAAAAAATAGAACATGGGACTTAGCTTTTATTACAGCGGCGAAATAAGTGATAAGGAAAAACTGCCTGAACTGATTGAGGCGGTAAAAACATTGGTGCAAACGCATCGTTGGAAATACGAAATCTACAACACTGACTTTTCGCAAGAAGCTAAAAACGGAAATGGTATAAAACAAAAATTGTATGGCATCAGTTTTACACCCCCCCGAATGCGAACAAGTTGATATCTGTTTTCTCAAAAATGGAAAGATGAGTAATCTTGTTAATCTGATTTTATGGGAGCAGCCTCAAAATGCCGAAGAACAAAAATATTTGTATATGTTATCGGTTAAAACACAGTTTGCCGATCTGGAAGTTCATGCTGTTGTTATTGATTTTTTCAGATATATTAGTGCAAAATACCTAAAAAATTTCACCTTAAGCGACGAAGGACAATATTGGGAAAGCAAAAATAAAAAGGTACTACAAGCACAATTCGACAGGTACAATTCAATTCTCGATACATTTACTCTTGGACTCGAATCAATACCACCCAACACCGGGGAAAATCTGGAAAGTTATCTGGTTCGGGTTGCCCAAAGAACGAACAATCATTTGAATAAAGATGAACCCTGATGATTTTGGAAGTATAATGCAACCATCACCAATATGCTCTATGAAAACACCATATCGGCATAGCGAAAAATTGTAGTGTGCAATTTTTGTTCGAAGTAAGCGAAAACTTTTTCCGTTGAATGCGTGCTTGCCGCCAGCACAAAATCGCCGCCCCACGCACCGAGTGATTTGATTGTGCCGGGAAAATCGGGAAACATTCGTTGCTGCACCGGTTTAATTTTCATCACTTTTGAGATGACTCCTTCGTGTTTTTGCATCAAGTCCATATAAGTTTCTAAATCGGTACAAGTAAGCATTTGCTGGCTTATTTTGTTAAGCTGGGCCACTTCAGTTTCATAATCTGCCTGACGGTTAAAAGCTGCAATACCATCGCGGGTATCCTGTTTTTGGTTGAGCCAAACAAAATAAAGCTGGTGCTTAAAAGATGGGTCAAAGGCAACGGCCTCGTATTTTGGGTTACCGCCCTGTAGTTGGTATAAAATCGGCCCTTTGGAACGCGCACAGGCAATATCGTAGCCCGATCCGCCAAAAACCTGCCAGTTAAGTTCAAATGCATCGCAAGCAGCCCACTGTGCAATATTTGACACAAGCGAACTACTTGACCCCAAGCCCCATTCGGCATTGAATTCGATATTCGAACAAACGTTTTCACCATGTGAATGCCTTAAAAAACCGGGGTTTAACTGCCGGGCAGCTAATAACAACTGCTGCAAACGCTGAGCAACCTTACTATTATTTGTTGAATGAATATCGAATACAGGCATAGAAAAAACAGCCTCAAACCAGGGTTCATTTTTTATGGTCGATGACCAATGGATACAGCCATCACTGGTCCCTTCAACCTGCAAGCCCTGGCCAAAACGGGTGGGAAGCGCCAATGCCTTTGCACCTTTCAGTACAAGATATTCGCCCGTTAGCATTAATTTTCCGTTTGAGTGGTACTGCATTTATAATATTTTTATTTCTTTATCACTAAATGTATTTAGGCATAAACAAACAAATTTGCGATAAAAATACGGATTATTCTCCGCATATTTAATGAGTGCAAATTCTGGAAGCATCCGGACACCCATTCCGGAAACATCCGGACGGCCATTCTGGAATGATCCGGACACCCGTTCCGGAAACA
>JAFGGY010000216.1 GCA_016930365.1 Prolixibacteraceae bacterium
ACGCAGCTGTTTTTCCGGTGCCGGTTTGGGCAACGCCAAGTACATCCTGTCCCGATTTAATAACCGGTATAGCTTCCTGCTGAATGGGGGTTGGTTCGGTAAAGCCAATTTCCTGCACCGATTTAAGAACTGATTTTGTAAGTTTGAAATCTTCGAATGATACCATTTTCAATGTTTTGCGCAAAATTAACCAAATACTGCAATAAAAAAAGGTTGAAAACCAGCTAAACTGCTAAGTTTTCAACCTTATTAGATTATCACTTTATGATTATTTCATGAAATAATCGACCATTCTTTTGTAAGAATCTTGTGCCGAAAGACATGTATCAATTAAAAATTCTTTCACTTTGCAATATTCATTTAAGCCCCTGTAATAAAAAAATTTATACTGTTCTTCAATAATAAATGGAACAATATGGTGTGCTAAACATTCTTTAAACATTATTAATCGGCCAACCCGTCCATTCCCATCTTGAAAAGGATGAATTTTTTCGAAATGATAATGAAAATCAATAATGTCGTTTATAGCTACATCCCTTTGTCTATTATATTTATCAAGTAGGTTTTTAATATCGCCCGGCACATCAGAAGGCAAAGATGTTTCTAAACCACCAACCACATTGGGTTTCAATTTGTAATCCCCAACATTAAACCAGGCTCTTTTTGAGTCACTTGTATTATTCTTTAAAATGAAATGAAATCGTTTAATGTGTTCTTCAGACAGAGACTCTTTAGCAATATCCAACATGTAATCGAAACAAGAAAAGTGGTTAATCGTTTCAATTATATCATCAATATTTGCTGTTTTATCGCCATCTTCAAGAAATAAGGTATTGGTTTCGTATATGTATCGTGTTTGCTCTTCAGATAATTTGCTGCCTTCAATTCTATTTGTATTGTAGGCAAGCTGTATTTGAGTTTGATGGTATAAGCCACCTTTTAAGTTGCTTTCTTTCTCCTCAAATAACGTTTCTAACAAGCTCATTTTTATATCCTTCAGTGTATTTAGCGGATACGGTCTATAGAACGCACCAGGGCTTCATCCTTACCAATAGCGCGTATGGCAAGGTAATTTAATATAGCTGCTACAATTGGAAAAGCTAAAGGTATCTTAAAACTATAAAAACTATATTTGCTTTCCCCTACCAGTTCCTTAAGCGACAAATGAACAAAGAACCATACTACGGCAAAAAAACCAAGCATTATCAGAATGTTAAAAACTGCTATGCGCATTTGACGCACCCGATTCTTAAATCCAAAAACAATGATAAGTTGCAAAACTTCAATAACCGCAAGCATAGCAATTAATGGCCATCCATTTATTACTACACTCCCTGTTTCGGCATTAAAAACACCACGGATGGTAAACTCATAAAGCACTTCACCTGCAATAATATCGCCCAGCGGAAGCCATGCCAATAATCCCACCAGGATTAAAGCCAATAATAGATATACGGTTTGAATTCGTTGTAACATAATGATAAATTTTTCGGCAAAAATAATCGATAGATTTTAAAAACAAACAGAAAACACGTACTTAAGAAGTGCAATTATATCAAATACCTGCACTCCAACTCAAAAACAACCTTATTCAATTGCTTTCTGCTGTTTTCTATTGCATTCAAGTGCATCCAATTAATTACCCAAAATTAACGGCAAACCATCTTCGCCACCACCTACTACAACCACTTTGGTATTAGCCGATTCAGAAAGTTGAAGCGTAGCATCGATGCCTTTTTGTTTTAGAATTTTATCGGTCAAACTGCGGCTAATAATTTCGTTATAGTCCGAAATACCCTGAGCTTCGATACGTTTCCGTTCGGCTTCACTTCGCTCGCGGTCGAGTCTGAACTGGTAAGCCAAAGCTTCTTGTTCCTGCTTCAATTTATTTTCAATCGCATTTTTTATTTGCTCGGGCAAATTGATTGACCGTATAAGCATAGCCCTCATTGTAATGTTATTATTTTTGAGCACTTCACCGGTTTCGGTTACAATTGCACTTTCAACTTCGGTTCTTTTGGTCGAATAGATTTCTTCTGCGGTATATCGTCCGGCTACGCGGCGAACCGAAGAACGAACTTCGGGAATCACAAGGTTATTAATGTAATTGCCTCTGAATTGCTCGTGCAGATAGCCTACTCGGTCGAAAACTGGCAGAAAACGTACGGTTACATCAAGTGCCAACGACAAACCATTTTTATCAAGCACATCGAGTCTTTCTTCGCGCTGCTGCTCGGCAACTTCGTATTTAATAACCCGATTCCAGGGAGCAATAATATGAAAACCCGGAACATACACTTTATCTTTCTGTAATCCATCGTTGAACGGACGGAAAAGTACAGCACGTTCGGTTTCTTTAATAATGATAAACGTTCGGTTTCCAAATACGAGAAGCAGCAGTAAAACTACTACACCTAATACAATTGCTACTGTTTTTTTGTTGTTATTCATACTATTAATTTTTAAAGGTTTCTATTTTTAATCGTCCATTTCGAGTGCCGAAAAACCACCGGGAATATGGTCGTAATAAAGCACCCCGTTTATATGATCGATTTCGTGCTGAAAAATTACAGCTGTAAAGTTATTTATTTTCTCGTATTGCTCATTTCCCAACGAATCGAGATAGCTCAGTTCAATGGAATGCGAACGCTCAACCTCGCCCCGGTAACCGGGAATGCTTAAACAGCCCTCGTTACCGCTTTGTATGCTGTCGCTGTACCTTGTAATCTCCGGATTATAATACACTTCAAAAGGCTCATTTTCTTTATCAAAACGCTGAACAAAAATCATTCGCAAGCCCACCCCAACCTGAGGTGCAGCAATACCAACCCCGGGATTCAGCGTATCTTTAACAGTAGCCAGCAATCGCGAACGAAAATACTCAAGGCAAACACTTCCAATTACTTCTTTATCAACAACACGACAGTTCTCACGCAGGAACAGCGAGTCGGAATAATTATCGATAACGAATAAATTCATCGGCACAGTCGAAGCCTCAGCTGTAACCAATTGGTGTTCTTCACGGTTTAAACCACCAAAATCTTTTTTACAAGAAGAACACAGAAAGAAAATCAAGCTTATAAAAAGGAAGTAACGGGTCTTTGTTGTCATCGTTTTATTTTTTACTCATCCATTTTCAAAAGTAGTTTAAAATAAGGCTCACACAAAAAATAACATCTCAAAATACGGAAAATGGCAGCAAACGGATGCTTTTTTTATCTGAAATGATTCCAAATAATGATAATTTTCATCTTAAAAAGGAAAAATCGAATTGTTTGGTTTATTGTTTTGAACCTCGAACAGGCAAATCATTCAAGCGCAAAATCTCTGTTAAACAAGCCAAAAGGCCATCACTGTATCGTAGTAATCATGCATCATTCAGCATGGCGAGCTTTGGTTTACACCAGTTCATTATTATATTTGTTCGCCTTGAAAACCATTCATAACTAACAAAATTGGAAATAACGTTCTTGTAAAAAAGGCACTTTTTATTAGGAAAAAAGATAATCGACATACAAGGATGAATAAAATTAAGAACCTATGAAGCAATTCAAAATTATTTTACTGGCCAAGCAGGTTCCCGATACACGGAACGTGGGCAAAGACGCAATGAAAGCCGACGGTACGGTGAACCGGGCTGCACTGCCTGCCATTTTTAACCCCGAAGACCTGAACGCCCTGGAGCAGGCTCTTCAGGTAAAAGACCAGTTTCCGGGAAGCACAATAACCGTACTCACTATGGGTCCCGGACGTGCAGCCGATATTATTCGCGAGGGACTTTTCCGCGGAGCCGACGATGGCATTTTGCTTACCGACCGTGCGTTTGCCGGTTCCGATACACTAGCTACATCGTACGCCTTGTCGAGAGCCATTGCCAAGATGAAAGATTACGACCTGATTGTATGCGGGCGTCAGGCTATCGACGGCGATACCGCACAGGTAGGGCCACAGGTTGCCGAAAAACTGAATCTGCCACAGGTTACCTATGTTGAGCAAATTCAGAAAATCGAGAACAAAAAGATAACCCTCAAGCGCCGCCTCGACAATGGTGTCGAAATTGTAAAAGCGCCCATTCCAACTGTGATTACCGTTACCGGTTCGGCGCCGGCATGCCGCTCGCGCAATGCACAGCTTATAATGAAATACAAACACGCCAAAACCGTTAGCGAACGTCAGGACGACAACGAAGATTACCTGGCATTGTACAACGAACGGCCTTACCTAAACATTAACGAATGGACGGTAAACGAGGTCGATACCGAAGCCGAACAACTTGGCTTATCTGGCTCTCCTACAAAAGTGAAAAAAATTGAAAACGTTGTATTACAAGCAAAAGAATCGAAAGCCATTGAACCAACCGATGCCGGTATCAACCTGCTGATGAAAGAATTAATGGACAGTCATACACTTGGATAAACCGAACATACTATGAACAACATATTTGTATATTGCGAATTAGAAGATGGCGCTATTGCCAATGTAAGCTTTGAACTGCTTACCAAAGGCCGCCAGCTTGCCGATGAACTTGGCTGTCAGCTTGAAGCCATAGTTATTGGTAGCAACCTCGATGGTATTGAAAACCAAATTTACCCCTACGGAGCCGATGTAGTACACGTAGCCGACGACTCTCGTCTGGCACCCTACACTACCCTGCCCCATACGTCAATTATTAACTTCGTTTTCGAAAAAGAAAAACCACAAATAGCCCTCATGGGTGCCACACCAATTGGACGCGACCTCGGCCCACGGGTTTCGTCGGCTCTTTACAGCGGCTTAACAGCCGATTGTACCAGCCTCGAAATTGGCAGTCATGAAGATAAAAAAGCCGGTAAAACTTACGAAAAACTGCTTTACCAAATTCGTCCGGCATTTGGAGGCAACATTATTGCAACCATTATAAACCCCGAGTGCCGCCCGCAAATGGCGACTGTACGCGAAGGGGTTATGAAAAGCGAAATACGCTCGAAAACATACAAAGGCGAGCGCAAAAACATCGATGTAGCTAAAGCCGTAAAACCCGAAGATTTTGTAATTGAAATCATTGAACGCCACATCGAACAAAAGAAAGTAAACCTCAACGCAGCGCCTGTAATTGTTGCCGGAGGATACGGAATGGGCAGCAAAGAAAACTTTAAAGCATTACACGAACTGGCCGAAGTGCTGGGCGGCGAGGTAGCAGCATCGCGTGCGGCTGTTGATGCAGGCTTTGCCGAACACGACCGCCAGGTAGGACAAACCGGGGTTACCGTTCGTCCGAAACTGTATATTGCCTGCGGTATTTCAGGCCAAATACAACATCGCGCCGGCATGGAAGACTCCGCGCAAATAATTGCCATCAATAACGATGCAAATGCGCCCATCAACTCCATTGCCGATTATGTAATCAACGGTGAAGTGATGGATGTAATTCCTAAAATGATTAAGTATTACAAAGCAAATAGTAAATAAGGCCTCCCCACCCCCTCCAAAGGAGGGGCAAAAGAAGCCATTAACTAACAATTTGAATAAATGATTAAACAAAGCCTTTTTGCAGAAACTTTTTCCTCCCCTCTGGGGAGGTTAGGAGGGGCTTACAATTCAATATATTATGGCAAACTATTATAATGATAATAAAGCCCTGAAATTTCATCTTCAGCATCCGTTGATGAAAAAAATTGTGGCACTGAAGGAGAACAATTACTCCCAAAAGGATGAATTTGATTATGCGCCGCTTGACTTTGAAGATGCCATGGACAGCTACGACAAAGTTCTCGAAGTTATTGGCGAAATTTGTGGCGACATTGTTGCCCCAAACGCCGAAAGCATCGATACCGAAGGCCCCGAGGTAATTGACGGTCATGTAAAATATGCCCGCGGAACCCGCGAAAACCTCGATGCACTTATTAAAGCCGGACTTATGGGAATTACCCTGCCCCGCAAATACGGAGGGCTCAATTTCTCAATTGTACCATATATTATGGCTGCCGACCTCGTTTCGAGAGCCGACGCCGGTTTTGTGAATATTTGGGGATTGCAGGATTGCGCCGAAACCATTCACGAATTTGCCGACGACGAGCAAAAAGATGAATTTTTGCCCCGCGTGTGCAAAGGCGAAACTATGGCTATGGATCTCACCGAGCCCGATGCCGGGTCTGACCTCCAGGCTGTTGAACTTAAAGCCACTTACGACGAAGAAAAAGGGCAATGGTTTCTCAATGGAGTAAAACGATTCATCACCAACGGCGATGGCGACATCTCGCTGGTACTGGCACGCTCCGAAGAAGGAACCCACGATGGCCGTGGACTTTCAATGTTTATTCACGATAAACGTAATGGTGGGGTTAGTGTTCGCCGCATCGAACATAAAATGGGAATCATCGGCTCGCCAACCTGCGAACTGGTATTCAAAAATGCCCCGGCGGTACTGGTCGGACAACGTCGCATGGGACTCATAAAATATGTAATGGCGCTGATGAACGGTGCCCGTTTAGGCATTGCAGCCCAATCGGTTGGCCTCTCGGAAGCCGCTTATCGCGAGGCCATTGCCTATGCCCGCGAACGCGAACAATTTGGCAAGCCCATTATACAGTTCCCGGCCGTTTACGAAATGATATCCGTAATGAAGGCCAAACTCGACGCTTCGCGCTCACTGTTGTACGAAACCAGCCGTTTTGTCGATGTGTACAAATCATATTACCATATTTCGAACGAACGCACGCTCGACAAAGACGAGCGCAACGAGATGAAACACTACCAAAAGCTGGCCGACATTTATACACCGCTGGCTAAGGGACTTTCGTCGGAATACGCCAACCAAAACGCCTACGATGCCATCCAGGTGCATGGCGGTTCGGGTTTTATGAAAGACTATCCCGTTGAGCGTATTTACCGCGATGCACGCATCACCTCTATTTACGAGGGAACAACACAGTTGCAGGTGGTTGCAGCCATTCGCGGCGTAACAACCGGCGGATACCTGAACCAAATTCGTGAATACGAGAAAGAAACGCTCAAGCCCGAGTTAGAAAAGTATCGCCGCATCCTGATTGGCCTTACCGAAGAATATGCCGAGGCCGTTGAGAAAGTTGTAGCTACAAAAGACAACGAATTCATCGATTTTCATGCACGCCGCCTGGTCGAAATGGCCGGACACATCATTATGAGTTACCTGCTGCTTATCGATACCAACCGCGAGCCATCGTTTATGAAATCGGCCAGGGCATTCAACAAAATTACCCGACAGGTGGTACACGGACACGGCGAATTCATTCGCGGTTCAGCCGTTACCGACCCCGCATCGTACAAATTTGAATTCGAAACCGAAGAATAAATACCTTCGACAAACAATACATAAGGTTGCTTTTAAAATAAAGGCAACCTTATTTTTTTGGGTGGCTGCCCGCCTTCATTTTTTGGCAGCTACGGTGTTTTACTCCAACGTTTCAAGACATTCAAGTATTCAATTTCAATCAACACGGCGGCCACCGGGCTATCCGCTATATCTTTTGCTCCGTAAACTGCGCAAAAGTATGCCGCTCCTATCCCTGCCACGGGGTCAGCAGTAAACTAAAAAAAGCCAAAAAATTACATTCTGAATAAAAAAAACATACAATATTCATTAATCATTTGCTCACATTACTAAATTTGCAATACGTTTTAAACAGCTAATATGAATTTTCAATAAAAACCCAAAAATCATGAGACTACTCATTCATCCCACCTACGAAAAAGCATCGTTATGGACGGCAAATTACATTGCCCAAAAAATTAATCAACACAACGAAGAACGTCCTTTTGTACTTGGTTTACCCACAGGATCATCGCCACTGGGGACTTACAAAGCATTAATCGACTTAAACAAAGCAGGCAAAGTATCGTTCCGCAATGTTGTTACCTTCAACATGGATGAATACATTGGCATTCCGCAAGATCACCCCGAAAGTTATTATTCGTTTATGTGGAATAATTTTTTCAAGCATATCGACATTGAAAAAGACAATGTGAACATACTGAATGGCAATGCAGCCAACCTTGAAGAAGAGTGTAACCGTTACGAAGATAAAATTGAAGACTATGGCGGCATCGACCTGTTTTTGGGTGGCATAGGCCCCGACGGACACATTGCTTTTAACGAGCCGGGCTCGTCGTTAAGCTCGCGTACGCGTGTAAAAACCTTAACCCGGGATACCATTATTGCCAATTCGCGCTTTTTCGATAACGACACGGAAAAAGTACCTAAAACAGCCCTCACCGTAGGTGTAGCAACGGTACTCGAAGCTGCTGAAGTGCTCATTATTGTTAACGGACACAATAAAGCACGTGCCTTAAAACATGCAGTTGAAGAAGGCATTAACCACATGTGGACTATCAGTGCCCTGCAAATGCATCCCAAAGGAATTATTGTGTGCGACGAAGCTGCCTGCGATGAACTTAAAGTAAGTACTTACCGCTACTTTAAAGATATTGAGAAAGATAATTTATAATCAGCAACATCCTAAAAAAGAAGCATTTAAAATCAAAATAAATCATTGTTAATTCTATCATTTGTTGTTCGGATTATTTTACCGACCCAATTGGTTGCGATAGAACTACAAACCAGAACTTCATACACCAAAGTGAACGGTTGTTGATACAGTTAATTGATACAGGAATATATTTGTAATCTTATCGTGTGTAACAGATCGTTAGATCTTAAACATGAGACAAAACAATTACCATTATAACACTAACTGGCAACAACTTTAGCCGACACACCACCAAAACACAAACAACGTATTGCAGATGAATTCCAAAATATCAATAAATAATTATAATATCGTTTTATTAATTGCCCTGCTGTTTTTTTGGAACTGCACAAATAAAGAGAGAGAATGTAGAATATAAAAAGGAATATTATCATATTCATCGATATAATAACTCCAGTCTCTTAGTATCAAAATAACTCTTTGGTCAACATAAGCTACAACTTTATATTTCTGATTAACAAGCTTAATCGTTTTTTATTTTACATTTTAATATAACCGGGTTATCATTTGCTTCAATCTCATTTAGCTTAGTTTTATTGGTAATATTCAATTTTCCCAAAGCATCACGATTTGTAGTTACTTCGTAAGCGTTTTGCAGATAAACCAATTCGTCGGTTTCGGTTAAACCAATAACATTATATAAGTAGTTTGTTTCGTCTGCAATAAATTTCTGCTTGTAAATACGTTCTGTGCTTTTTTCATAAAGCAATTGATGAATCTCCGAGATTATTTCATTCTGAAATGCTAACTCAAAAAAGGCATAGCGTTTATTCTCAAAAAAACTTCTGATGCTAAAAAATCCTCTTTTGTTTAAATTTTCAAAATTCGAATAAAAGTCTCCACTAAAAACGGATTCGGGAATTGAAAACTTTCCAAAATCAACAGTATATCTTACAATTGCACTATCTGGTTCTATGGTATATATATAATTATCAAACGCTTCTTTGTAAAAAAGAAATGAATCCGATTTTGAAAAGTTTTCTACTATAGATAAATCTATTGAAGGATTATTACTTATAAATTCATTTAAAACTTTTCCATCTTTGTTAAGTAGCATTAACCTGTATTCACGATCATTCTTAATGTAATTTTTTGAAAATACATAGTCAACCCCAAGTCTCTCAAAAGCACCAGCGATAACATCATAATTGCCCTGGCTAATAAATTCTCCATTTGAATAATATTTCAAAATACTCGTTGTTGTATCGCCTACACAAGACATAATTTCAACTGTGTCATTTTCCACTCTAAAATCAGTTAAAGAAAGATATTCTTGAGGCCCTTCACCTTTTGAGCCAATTCGATTAATAAATTGTCCTTCGTTGTCATATTTAAAAATACATCCGTGAGCTGCGTCTGCAATATAAATATTCGAATCAGTAAATCTTATTTTGAGGTTCTGTCCCAACAACCCATCATCGATAGTCTCAATAGGGATCATCGTAACAGACTCATATTCAATAGAGCCGTCAGGTTTCTTCTCAACATCTATAATTGTTGAGTTCAAATTATTATTCGTTTTGTTAACACATGAAAACAGAACAAACAAAATTAAAATTGTAAGCAGATTACGTTTCATAGTAGTGGTTTAATTTACATTTTGCATTTATTTAGAGAATTAAACTATATCGTTCGTTGCTATTATTATACATGTACAATAAATCACTATATTACAGACATAAGACAATAAATTTTATTGTAATAAGTTACAATAGTTCGTTATTATTTTTTAAGTTGCTGACAATGATCTGTTTGCGCCTCACACTGTTCGACTACATAAATCGCTGATAATTAATTTATTACAGATAATGTTTCATGTCTTAATTCTAACGTACTATTGAAGTTAAATATCTGCAATTTTAATTTAAACACCATCAAAACACAAACAACTTATAGCAAATAACTTAAAAACAGTAACGGACTATTGAACGCACTGTTTTTGCACCTTCGAAATATTCATTTAATAAACTGATATTTAACGTAATAAAACACAGCCTGTCAGCTTATTTAAAGAATCTACGTTTTATTGGTTATTATCATTCATCAAAAATATATTTTTTTCATTAGTGTCCAATAATTTTTTAAAAATTGCTAAGGAAGCTACCAATGACGGGTGTTTAATAACGATACGTATATCGAAAATGAAAGTTCTTTAGCGATTGTAATGGGGTTGGTTGTTTTATATGCAAACTTCGTTAGTAACTCCTCGCATAAGTACCCGGCATAGCGGCTGAAGATGCTCATTTAACTGCCGGTTGATGTGTTTTCGGGTTTCAAGGATTTCGAAAATTGATACAATAGCTTTTTGAATTTTCACATCGGGAATAGGAAGTTGTACCTGGCACAAATCATCCCAGTTAAATGTTTCTCGAACACTTCCCCACGAGTTGAAACGAGCATAACGATCAAATTCGGGTCTCCGAAAAAATAAATACAAATATTGAGGAATCAATTTATCTGGTTTGATTACCCTAAAAACAGTATATCTTGACGAAACAATACACGGTTTGTCGTTATTTAGAGCCAATGCAATTTTTTCTCCCCGGCGCGAAGTATCGGGCACATATACAAAATTGCTTGTTCTTACTACCTTGTAGTTTGAAAAACGATTGCCCCCAACCGCAGTTTTCTTTTCAACCATATTTTTTGAAGCCGAAACACCTTTCAGGGTATAAATATGCAAATTCCTGTTTCGCTCATCCAACCCGCTGATGTATTCACCCAGGTTTTTGAGTGGTTCTTTTCTCATGAGGTCTTCAATATAAGTATCGCAAATCAGCTGCAAATCAGCCAGACTGTTTTCATAGCTTAATTGATTTCGGAGCAGGCTTTTGTATGGTGCAGTATATTTGTGTTGGTCGGCAAGGCTGATATCCGGAATTTTCATTTCGCAAAGTCTTTCCCAGTCTAAGCTCCCCCGAACGCTTGAGTCGCAAAACAGCCAGGCTTTCCTATCGAATTCAGGGCGAAGAAATTCCATCATTAAAAATTCAGGAAGCAACTTGCTTTCATCAATAATCTCAAAAGTTACATAGGCTGTTGAAACAAGTGCAGGCTCGTTATGGGTGTATAAGGCAACAGGTAATACTTTATCCCTGTTTACGTGCATTAAATTGGCAGCAAATTGTCCTTTCGAAATGATTTTGTAATTCGACAAATCCAAATCCGATTGATTAGCTACCGACGGCATAAATTTTTTAGAAATACTTACGCCCAACAACTTGGCAAAATGCAAATTATGGTTTCGTCTGTTCACCTTATGTATGTAATCGCCAAGTCGTTTATAGTTCATACCCCAAGGCTTTAAAAGCATTCATCAATTGTTCCTGCGATTTTTTTTCTTCTTGCAGCAGCGTTTTAAAATCTTGCTGAATACGTCTCATCTCGGAGTCGAAGTTAATATCGCTGTCTTTATCCCAAAATTCAATGTATTTGCTTGGTATCAATGAAAAATTATTGTTTTTCAAGTCTTCAAAACTGGCCGATTTGCAAAATTCCGGGACGTCGTTATAAGTTGATTCATATCCTGATTGTTGCCAGTTATGGTATGTTTTAGCAACAAGCTGAATGTCATTCTCAGTTAGTTCAATATACCCTTTTTCGTATTCGCTACCCCATGCTCTTAAATCCATAAACAGGATTTCGCCTGTGCGCTTTCGGCAATTCTTTATTTTCGGTGCTTGCGTCGGGGTTGAAGATAAGTCGGTGCTTTTTTTCTTGTTTTTATTCAAAATCCAAAGCGTAACACTTATGTCGGTGGTGTAAAAGGTGTTTCGTGGAATAACGATGATGGCTTCAACCAAATCATTTTCAATCAATTTTCTACGTATTTTATATTCTTCGCCTTTGCCCGAGAGTGCTCCGTTGGCAAGAATAAAAGCAGCAATGCCATTATCGGAAAGTTTGCTTACTATATTCAAAATCCAGGCATAGTTGGCGTTACTTTTCGGGGGCACTTCGTAATCCTTCCATCGTGGGTCGTTCTGCAATTCGTTCTCGCCCCGCCAGTCTTTAAGGTTAAAAGGTGGGTTGGCCATTATATAATCGGCCTTCAGCTTTTTATGTTGATCGTTTGAAAACGTATCGGCATGTATTTTGCCAAGATTGGCTGATATACCATGAATTGCAAGATTCATTTTAGCCAATTTGTAGGTAGTTGGTGTATTCTCCTGTCCATAAATCGAAACTTCATTTTGACTTCCCCGGTGATTCTCAATAAATTTAACCGATTGCACAAACATTCCACCTGTGCCACAGCAGGGATCGTAAATAATGCCTTTGTAAGGTTCGATTAATTCACATATCAAGTTTACAATGTTTTTAGGTGTGTAAAATTCACCCTTACCTTTTCCTCTGCTTTCTTTCAGTGCGAACCTACCCAGGAAATACTCATACACCCGTCCAATTAAATCTTGTCCCTCGTTGTTTGACATATCAATTTTGTCGATGGTTTTGAGCAGTGAGGCAAGTTTTGTTTTTTCCAGTGCCAAACGAGAAAAGTAATTGTTGGGTAATGCATTTTTTAGTGCCGTATTATGTTTCTCAATGGTTTTGAATGCTTTATCAATTTTTTGCGAAATATCGTTTTGCCCAATATTTTTCAAAATATAGCCCCATTGCGAAACTTCGTCAAGGTAGAATACATTTTTCGTCGTATAGAAATCTCTTATTCCTACATTTTTCACTTCGCCTTTGGCAATCATTTCATTTTTGCGTTGTTCGAATTTGTCGCTGGCGAATTTTAAAAAAAATAGCCCAAGCACAACATGCTTGTATTCGGCAGGCTCTACTGAACCTCTCAGCTTATCGCACGATTGCCATAGTGCTTCTTCTATGGTTTTTGGTTTGCCGGGTTTGTTAATTTTTGCCATTTATGGATTTTAAGCTGTTATTATCGTTTGTAACTGGGTTTAAGGTATAGATAAAGAGTTGTTTGCGTCTCGATTGTGTGTTTGTGAAAATTACAAAGTTTAAACGTCATATGAACAAAACGAATGTCTCATATCTAAACTCTAACGAACAATTGTATTACCAAAGCCCCGAATTTAGCAAAAGCTCCCAATTTTTTGCAAAAAGTTTTATGAAACGAGCATGGTTTATACTTAAAAAAAGATTGTATTTTTGGATAAAACATTTTTTATGGAACAGAAAAAAATTGAAATTGAATATACCGAAATTGATAGTATTGATGAGTTATCAACCACCGATGCGTATTTGGTGGCTAAGGCTCGCGAAGTAGCAAACAATGCATGGGCTCCGTATTCCAACTTTTTTGTTGGTGCAGCCGTTGAACTGAACAACGGAAAAATTGTAACCGGCAACAACCAGGAAAATGCAGCTTATCCTTCGGGTTTATGTGCCGAGCGGGTGGCTCTTTTTGCCGCCAATGCCAATTATCCCAACTCGGCTGTCAAAACAATGGCTGTAACAGCTTTCAATAAAAACGGATTGTCCGAAACACCTGTAAAACCCTGCGGCGCATGCCGGCAGGCGATACTGGAGTCGGAACTTCGGTTCGAAACGCCTATTCGCTTAATCCTCGATGGAAAGTCGAAAATTCATATTATCGATGGCATAAAAAATTTGTTGCCGTTTAGCTTTGGTAAAGACGACTTGTAAATTATATTGTATTGAATTGCTGTTGAATTTCGGGCGATTTTGTCTTTTTTATATTTTCGTTTATATTTGCATCAACAATTGTGGAAAGATTTGTGAATGATTGCAACCACAGAAAAAAATGCTAAAGCGTTCGTATCCGCTTTCTTGCAATTATTTTTCACAAATCCTACTTCATTTTTTTTTAATAAACTTACTCCATTAAAGGAGCTAAAAAAAATACATTATGGGATACTTATTTACATCCGAATCGGTCTCAGAAGGCCATCCGGATAAAGTGGCTGATCAAATATCGGATGCCTTACTCGACCGAATCATCGCTTTCGATCCAAACTCGAAAGTGGCATGCGAAACCCTTGTTACTACCGGGCAGGTGGTTTTAGCCGGTGAAATCAAAACCGAAACTTACATCGATGTACAGGACATTGCCCGCGAGGTTATTAATCGCATTGGCTATACAAAAGCCGAATATCGATTCGATGGCGATTCGTGTGGCGTTTTCTCAGCCATTCACGAACAAAGCCCCGACATTAACCGAGGTGTAGTGCGTTCCGACCCAATGGAGCAAGGAGCCGGCGACCAGGGAATGATGTTTGGATATGCCTGCACCGAAACCGATAATTTTATGCCTTTATCGCTCGAATTATCGCACAAATTATTGACTGAGCTGGCCGAGTTGAGGCGCGAAAACGACGAAATTACTTACCTGCGACCCGATTCTAAATCGCAGGTTACCATCGAATACAACGACAACGGGCAACCCAAAAGGGTACATACCATTGTGGTTTCAACTCAGCACGACGATTTTGTACTGCCCGAAAACAACACACCCGAAGCTCAATTAAAAGCTGATGAGTTGATGATTCAGAAAATTCGCGAAGATGTAATCAACATCTTAGTACCACGTGTAAAAGCAAAGTTGCCTGAAAGAGTACGCGAATTGTTCGACGATGCCATTATTTTTCATGTAAATCCTACCGGTAAATTTGTAATTGGCGGCCCACATGGCGACACCGGCTTAACCGGACGAAAAATTATAGTTGATACTTACGGCGGAAAAGGAGCTCACGGGGGTGGAGCTTTCAGTGGGAAAGATCCTTCAAAAGTAGATCGATCGGCAGCTTATGCAGCACGTCATGCGGCTAAAAACCTGGTAGCTGCCGGCGTGGCCGATGAGTTATTGCTACAGGTTTCGTATGCCATTGGGGTAGCTAAACCAATGAATATTTTTGTTAATACATATGGTACAGCTAAGGTTAATCTTACCGACAGCCAAATAGCAGAAATGGTAGCAGAAGTGTTCGACATGAGGCCAAAAGCCATCGAAGAACGATTGAAATTGCGAAATCCGATATACGAAGAAACTGCTGCCTATGGACACATGGGACGTCAGCCAAAAATTGTAACTAAAGTTTTTGAATCTCCCTACTCAGGAAAATACGAAGCCGAGGTGGAATTGTTTACGTGGGAAAAACTCGATTATACCGAAAAGGTTAAAAAAGCATTCAGCATTTAAAGGAGAAAATGTGTGCTTTCCGAAGGGAGAATTCTTGTCGAAATATAATTCGACAAAAATTCTCCCTTTTATTTTTCACTTTTGTTAAAAATCATGTATTTTAACATTCTTAAAAATCACTTATTTTTTACAGCGTTATAAATACCTGTATGATTAACTTTTGTTACATTGCGCGTTATTAATTATAAATACCCTTTTCCATACCAGTGGATATAATAATTGAACAAAAATGGGAGAAACAATTGATCAACTAAGAGCGAGTTTTATTGAAGAAACCCGCGACTTAATCAATGAATTAGAAGATGTTCTGCTTTCAATCGAAATCGATTCGGTCGATTCCGACACCATCGATCAAATTTTTCGAAGTGTACACACCATCAAAGGAAGTGGTGGAATGCTCGGGTTTGATAAGGTGCTGGAAGTAACCCACGACTTGGAAGATATTTACGACAAAGTAAGGGCTGGTGCGATGCCTTTTTCTCTTGATTTGAAAGATATTTCTCTCGAAACAATCGATATAATCAAACAACTGTTAGCAACAAACGAGAATTTAAGCAATAACGATAAAATTCGTTTTGCCGATTTGTGCCGCAAAATTGAACTTTTTGATCTTGGAAAATCTGACGATGCTAAACCGGGAGCTACCAATGCAAGTGAAAAAGCATCTCAAAGCACAAAAGTTGCTACTTATACAATCCGTATTACAACAGACGGAAAACTCCCCAAAGAACTTTCACATCCAAAATATTTAGTTGAAGAGCTAACTCTGCTTGGAAAAAGTGTGGCTTTTTCCTTGTCCAACAATTCGGTTGAAGTCGATTCGTTCGAAAAAGCCGGAAAACGTGCCGAGTGGCTTGTGTTTTTATCAACCGCTGCTTTGGTTGAGCATATCGAAAACATTTTTGACTGGGCAGAGAGTGCATTCACCCTTTCGATTGATAAAATTTCAAATGGCGATTTGCTGGCAATTGAAGGTGCACGCGATGAATTGTTGCAATACAAAAACGAGGTTTTCGACAATACCTCGAAAGTAGTTTCTACCTTGATTGATAAGTTCTCGGCTAAATTAACCCCTGTTGAAGATAAAGCTTCGAAAACAAAAGCCGACGACAAGTGCGACGATTCGAAAAGCAAAGCCGGCGAAAACATGATAAGCAGCATTAGGGTGGCAACCGATAAAATTGACCAACTGATGAACCTGGTGAGCGAGATGGTAACTTTGCAGGCTCGCTTAAATCTGCTGGCCGATGAAATTGACGACGAACGATTAAGTAATATTGCCGAAAAATACAGCTCATTTTCACGACAATTGCGCGACAACGCGTTTACCATTTCATTGGTACCTTTTGGCGTAACCATTACACGCTACAAAAGGCTTGTGCACGATTTGTCGGTTCAGCTCGATAAAAAAGTCGATTTTTTAACCGAAGGAGAAGATACCGTGCTCGATAAAAAAATTATTGAACACCTCACCGACCCCATTATGCACATCTTGCGTAATTGTGTTGATCATGGTATCGAAAGCGAAGCTGAACGTAAAAAGGCCGGAAAACCCGAGAACGGACAGATTCAGATGAAAATTTTCCATCAAAGCAACAACGTAATAATTAAAATTATCGACGATGGAAAGGGAATTGATCCCGAAGTAATACGCAAAGTTGCTATAAAACGTAAACTTATTACAGCCGACCAGATTATTACCGATGATGAGCTTATAAATATGATATTCCTGCCCGGTTTTTCATCGGCTAAATCCATTTCCAACGTGTCAGGACGCGGCGTTGGGCTCGATGTTGTTAAACGAAATATTTCAAATATACGAGGCACCATTGACATTCAGACTAAAAAAGGCGGGGGCACAACTTTTAGCATAAAACTGCCATTAACCTTGTCGATTATCGATGGGCTACAAGTGAAAATCGATGAGCGCGACTTCATTATACCACTTATCCAGGTTGATAAAATTGTAGCATTGGAAAAACTTACCCAGGAATCGACCTTGAGCCAGGTTATAACCATTGATGGAGCTCAAATACCCTATTTCGACCTTCGAAACGATTTCGAAATAGGGGGTACACCACCCGAAAGACGCGAAATGGTGGTGGTTTCGTTCGAAAACGAGAAAGTTTCACTTATAGTTGACCGTGTAGTTGGCGAAAACCAAACAGTGCTAAAATCGCTGGGTAAACACTACGAAAATCAAGACTTTCTTGCAGGGGGTACTATTTTAGGTGACGGAAGCGTAGCCCTGGTACTCGATATCAATAAAATTGTAACCGGATTCTCGAAAAAATAAAAATTGAATAATATGGAAGAGTTATATCAAACGTATCTTACTTTCTCTCTCGACAAAGAGAATTTTGCCCTTAATGTAGAACATGTCGAAAAAATACTCGAATACCAGGAGGTTACCGAGGTGCCTAAAGCTCCCGAATATATGCTGGGTGTTTTCAATCTGCGTGGTGAAGTCATTCCTTTAATCGATACACGGGTGAAATTTGGAATGGAAAAAACTAAAATAACCTCATCGACGTGCGTTTTGGTTATTAATATTACTTCCGATAGCGAAACCATAAAACTGGGAGCATTGGTTGATAATGTTAAAGAAGTAATTAAATACGAAACGACCGATATTATGAAACTTCCAACTGTGGGGAAACAAAATAAAACTGAATTTTTAAACGGCGTGATGAAAATCAACAACGAGTTTGTGTTGTTGCTTAATGCCGATAAAATATTCTCGGTTGATGAAATTGTTGAGTTACGAGCGGCCAATTTCGACCTCGAAAACGCCGAGTAGTCAATTGATTATTAATTAATTTAAGCAAGGTGGATTATACCGAAACCGCAAATATTTACAGCCAAAAATTGCAAGAGCCCGAATTTAAGAAAATTCAGGATTTTATGCTTACAAAACTTGGGGTTAAGCTGGCTCCTATTAAAATTGTAATGGTCAATTCTCGTTTAATTAAACGATTAAAAGCCTCGGGTATTCATAATTTTCCTGATTATATCAATTATGCCTTGTCAACTGAAGGAATCCGGTCGGGTGAACAACAGAGTATGATTGATGAACTGACCACTCATAAAACCGAATTTTTCAGAGAAAATGAACAATTCGATTTTTTTAAAGACGAAGTTTTGCCTGAATTTGTAAAAAACTACCGTACTCCTTTTAAAATATGGAGTGCCGGTTGCTCATCGGGCGAAGAAGCATACACCATGGCCATGTTGCTTAACGAATTTCAGTTTAATCATTTTGGCTTTAATTTTAGCATCGAAGGTACCGACGTGAGTAAAGCGGTTGTTGAAAAAGCCATCGCCGGAATTTATGGGGGTGCCAATATTGCAGGTCTTGACGAGAAACTTCGTAAAAAGTATTTCATTCCGTTTAAGGATGGAAAAGAAGATAAAATACAGGCGGGTAATGCGTTAAAAGATAAAGTGAAGTTTTCGGTTGGCAACCTGGCAAATTACGTAACTTACCCCAATAATATGTTTGATGTAATTTTTTGCCGAAACACTCTTATTTATTTTGAAGATAATGCGAAGCGCGAGGTTGTGAATAACTTACTGCGAAAAATAAAACTGGGTGGCTATTTGTTTGTTGGCCTTTCCGAAACGGTATCCCAATACTCTAAAGATATCAAACAAATGAGGCCTAGTGTTTATAAAAAAATCGGATAGTATTATGGAAAAGAAAGCGTATAAAACCTTGTTGGTTGAGAGCGACATTCAAGTGGCTCACAAAATCGAGAAGGAACTTAGAGACAGGGGATGTACAGTGTCGACTACTTTTTCGGTCGAAACAGCTTTGCTGCGTTGCAAAGCACTTGCATTCGATTTTTTTGTAGTTAACGGAGGCGAAGATGGAAAAGCTGCGGTCGATTTTTACAATAAACTAAAATCAATTCAGGATCTCAGCGATGTGCCTTTTTTATTTGTTTTTAACAGCCATGTTAAAATCGATTTGCGCTTGTTGAAATTGAATTCCAAATTCAATTTTATAAAGCTTCCCTACGATGCCACTGAAACCAGTATTCGACTTGACGAATTGTTTTCGTCTGAAAAACAAATCATCGAAACAAATGCTACATACGAAGCGAACAATACAACTACTGACGACAATACACCAAAAAGGGTTTTGCTGGTTGAAGATAACCCACTAAACCAAAAAGTACTTGGCATGTTTATTACCCGGCTCGAGTTGGAACACGATGTGGCTTCAAATGGGCAAATGGCCGTCGATTTAGCCAACGAAAATGATTATGCCTTCATTTTGATGGATATTTATATGCCCGGAATGGATGGCACCGAGGCAACAGTGAAAATAAGGGAAAACGAAGAAAAAGAGAATAAGCGACGTGCGAAAATTATAGCTATAACAGCCAATGAATCAGACGAAAGCGTAAAAAGGTGTTACGATAGCGGGATGGACGACTACCTGGTAAAGCCTTTTACTCTGG
This sequence comes from Prolixibacteraceae bacterium, assembly GCA_016930365.1. Classification (GTDB taxonomy): domain Bacteria; phylum Bacteroidota; class Bacteroidia; order Bacteroidales; family Prolixibacteraceae; genus Roseimarinus. The sequence goes on from JAFGGY010000216.1 coordinate 20,103, forward strand.
AATTGCTGAAAGAAAAATTGGTATAGACTTTTAAGCTGGTTTGGATAAGATAAAATATTTAAAACAGGGTGAATTAGCAATTGTTTCCGGTGACACGAAGGTGTTTACCATTTTGGGTTCTTGCGTAGCTGTTGTTCTTTGGGACGAGCAAACAAAAATAGGCGGTGTTAACCACTATTTGTTGCCCAACTGGAACAATAAAGGAGCACCAGATGTGCGTTATGGCGATGTGGCTGTTACCGAATTACACGATAAAACCATTTTGTCGGGAGCTGTTAAGCGTCGTATGGTGGCTAAAATATACGGTGGAGCCAGTTTATTAAATCTTGGCAGCTCTACATTCAATATAGGGCAGCGAAATATTAACATTGCAAAAGAAAAACTTAAAGAACTAAATATTCAGATTATCGAAGAAGAAATAGGGGGAACCACAGGTCGAAAGATTCTTTTTGACCCACAAACCGGTTTCGTGAAGGTGGATCTGATAAAGAATATTAACTTTTAGGGGGAGGAAAGTTCTGATGGGAGCATTAAAAAAACGTATTAAAGTATTGGTGGTTGACGATTCCGTTATTTTCAGACGGGTATTGGCTAACGCTGTTGAATCGGATATTGAGCTTGATTTAATTGGAACTGCTGAAGACGCTTTTGCGGCTATCGACATAATCGAAAGAGAAGTACCCGATGTAATTACGCTCGATATTGAAATGCCCAAAATGGATGGGCTTACTTTTCTGGATAAACTGATGCGCAGGCATCCCATTCCGGTTATCATTGTTTCGAGTATCACCAAGGGAAACAAAGAAGTTTGCCTCGATGCGTTTCATAAAGGTGCCATCGATATTATTCACAAGCCCGATAAACTGAAATCGAATGATAACTTGCTCGATTTCTACCAGTTCGTTTGCGAAAAAGTGAAAGGTGCTTCGCAGGCCAACATGAGGCAAAAACAGAAAATACTGGTCGATTTGTCGGGAATTAAGCAGGTAGAGCCTACCTCGCCGGTTATTGTTCAAACTACCGAAATAATTGCCATTGGTGCTTCGGCTGGCGGAACTACTGCTATCGAGTTTATTTTACGTCGCCTGCCTGCCGATATGCCGGGAATACTTATTACCCAGCACATGCCCAAAAGTTTTACAAATTTATTTGCCAAACGGTTGAACGATATCTGCGACCTCGAAATTAAGGAAGCCGAAAACGGCGACCGGCTGTTGCAAGGGCGTGTTTTAATTGCTCAGGGCGGTATGCAGATGGAGTTGGTTGGTACTGCCGGTAATTACCGGGTGGCTGTAACCGACTCGGAACCTGTTAACCGGCACAAACCTTCGGTTGATGTATTGTTTGATTCGGTGGCTAAAATAGCCAAAAATAGAGCTACCGGAATTATTCTTACCGGAATGGGAGCCGATGGAGCCAAGGGCTTACTAAAAATGAAAGAAGCCGGTGCTTACACCATTACGCAGGATAAAAACTCATCAATTGTTTATGGTATGCCCTATCAGGCTTTTTTGCTTAATGCGCATTGCCAGGAATTGTCGCTGCAAAAAATCCCCGATTTTCTGATCAATAAATTTAAGAAGTAAGAAGACTATCGTGCAAAGCGTAACCTTTCGCCTTTTTTACTTTCGTCGAAAACCCCTTTTTTATAAGCTATATGCCCGTTAACCAGGGTGTATTCTACCTTGTGATTGAAGGTGCATCCATCGAATGGCGACCATTTGCATTTGTATTCAATATTATTCTTGTGAACAGTCCATGCTTTTCGGGTCGATAGTATAGTAAGGTCGGCTTTGTATCCTTCACGTATATATCCTCTTTTTTCAATATTGAAAAGGCGTGCCGGGGCATGACACATTTTTTCGACCACATCGTTATAGGTAAAAACACCTTGCGAAACCAGTTCGAGCATCGCCGGTAACGAGTGCTGTACCAGTGGACCACCCGATGGGCATTTAAAGTAGGTGTTTTCTTTCTCTTCGATGGTGTGCGGTGCATGGTCGGTGGCCACAACATCAATTCGTCCTGTTTTTAGAGCTTCGCGTAAAGCATTTTTGTCGTTCGCCGTTTTAACTGCCGGATTCCATTTAATGAGCGCTCCTTTTTTCTCGTAATCACTTTCGTCGAACCATAAGTGATGTACACAAACCTCGGCCGTAATTTGTTTGTTTTCGATGTTGCCCGGTTCAAAAAGCTCCATTTCGCGGGCAGTTGAAAGATGCAATATGTGTAGCCGGGTACCATATTTTTTGGCCAGTTTTACCGCTTTGGCCGACGAAGTATAACAAGCTTCGGCACTCCGTATCAGTGGGTGATATTTTATAGGGATATCTTCTCCGTATTTCTCAAAGTATTCGGTGCTGTTTTTTTTAACAATGACTTCTTCTTCGCAGTGAACAGCCATAAGCATATGTGCGTATTTAAATAGATTTTCGAGTGGTTTGCCTTCAACCAGCATATTCCCGGTCGATGAACCCATAAAACACTTAATGCCACACACGGTTTTTGGGTCGGCTTTCAGTACTTCTTCGAGGTTATCGTTGGTGGCACCAATGTAAAAAGAATAGTTGGCAGCCGACACTTCCGAAGCTCGTTTGAATTTTTCTTCTAAAAGACTAATGGTTGTGGTTTGTGGTATGGTGTTGGGCATTTCCATAAACGAAGTAACCCCACCGGCGATAGCAGCCCTGGCTTCGGTATAAATTTCGGCTTTATGGGTTAATCCCGGCTCTCTGAAGTGTACCTGGTCGTCAATTACCCCCGGAATCAACAATAAGCCGGTAGCGTCAATCAATTGATCGTATTCCGGAAGGCTGTCGTCTTTGATAATCTTAGCTATGCTGTCGTTTTCGATAAGCACACTGCCTCTGAATTTTTCGCCTTCGTTAACGATTATCGCGTTGCGTATTAGTGTTTTCATATGTTGTATTGTTAGCCGGCAGTATAATAAAAATGAAGGGGGTTTTGTTCAAATTCAAACTGCTTCAGTCTTATATTTTTTAAACAGGCTGCGCCATTTCATTTTTATTACACCAAACAAAGCCTCGCTAAAAATGCCACCACTCATTTTAGATACACCTTCCTGCCTATCGATAAATACGATGGAAACCTCTTTTATGCTAAACTTGTGTTTCCATGCCGTGAATTTCATTTCAATCTGGAAGCCATATCCTTTCATGCGGATATCGTCGAGGTCGATTGTTTTTAGTACTTTATTGGTGTAGCAAACAAATCCGGCGGTCGAATCGTGTACTTTCATTCCGGTAACCAACCGAACATAAAAGGATGCAAAATACGACATCAGCACCCGACCCAGTGGCCAGTTTACCACATTTATGCCGCTTACATATCGTGAGCCAACCGCTACATCGGCACCGTTTTTACAAGCTTCGTATAAGCGAACAAGATCGTCGGGGTTATGCGAAAAATCGGCATCCATTTCAAAAATGTACTGATAGTTATGGTCGGTTGCCCATTTAAAACCCGTGATGTAAGCCGTACCCAGTCCTAATTTTCCTTCGCGTTCAACCAGATGCAATTTTTCCGTATATTCTTTTTGAAGATTTTTTACAATCTGGGCTGTTCCGTCGGGTGAATTATCATCAATAATGAGAATGTGAAAAACAACCGGTAAGTTGAAAACATAACGAATTATTTTTTCGATATTCTCTTTCTCTTTGTAAGTGGGTATAATTACCAGATTCTCGTTCATGTGTCAATTATTGGTTTCGAAACACAAATGTACATTAATTCTGTAATTATTGAGAATTGCAAAATGATTTCGATATTTTAAAAAAGGCAGAAATATTGTGCGAAAAATGGTTAAATATTTGTAATTTGGCAGCCTGCTTATGTTCATATACCAGATAATTAAGCGCTTATGCAGCACAGACAATACGGGTGATTTTTTTCGAACAATAATGCATCCTTAAATTTTTGAGTTTAATAATTATATTTGAAGAAAAATAAATACAACAACTTAATCTTTTTTTAACTACTATTAAATTATAAAGAAAATGGCAACACCTGCTTCACAGAAAATCTCTGTAATAGAGAAAATTGGTTACAGTTTGGGCGACCTTGCAGCCAATCTGATTTTTCAAACGTTAATGACTTTTTTGGCATTCTTTTATACCGATGTTTATAAGTTGCCACCTGCAACAGCTTCGGCAATTATTTTTGCCGGTGGTATGCTTGGAGCGTGTTTTAATCCGGTAATGGGTATAATAGCCGACCGTACGAATACACGTTGGGGAAAATTTCGTCCATGGATTTTATGGACATCAATACCTTTTGGAGTAATAGCCTTGCTAACTTTTACTACTCCGGATTTCGGGATGTCAGGAAAAGTTACCTATGCATTAATAACCTACATCTTGTTGGTAGTTATATACTCGGCTAACAATTTGCCTTATGCTTCGCTTAGTGGTGTAATTACTGGTAATATGGCCGAACGTAACAGTTTGTCATCGTATCGTTTTGCAGCTGTAACAATAGCCCAATTTGTTGTTCAGGTATTGTTGTTGCCTTTGGCATTAATTTTAGGCGATGGCGACAGGGTAAAAGGTTTCGAGACTACGATGGGAATTTTTGCTGTTGTGGGTATTGTGTTTTTTATAATTACCTTTTTAACAACGAAAGAACGTATTGTTCCCAGACCCGAACAGAAATCAACTGTAAAAGAAGATTTATCTGACTTGATTAAAAACAAACCGTGGATAGCCATGTTGGTGCTTACCGTGTTTGTCTTCATCACACTTTCGTTAAAAGGTGGTATGTATGTTTATTACTTCGAAAATTATCTGAATCTTGATGCTTTAGCTATTTTCCTTAATGATATTGGTTTTAATTCATTTGCTGACGGACTTCGCAGTATAGGATTCGCATGGCCGGAGGATGTTGCAACTTCAGGTTTTAGCTTGTTTAACACCGGTGCAATTATTTTTACTTTAATTGGTATTGCTATATCGGATAAACTTGCTAATAAGTATGGTAAACGTGATGTTTTTGGTTGGGCGCTGTTTTTTGCAACAATTTTTATGTTTGTCTTTATTTTCTATTCGCCTACCTCAATCACATTAGTATATGTAAGCCAAATGGCTCATGGTCTTTTCTACGGAATTACTACCCCATTATTGTGGGCAATGATTGCCGATGTGGCCGATTATTCCGAATGGAAAAACAACCGCAGGGCAACAGCGATTATATTCTCGGCTATGATTTTTGGACTAAAAGCCGGATTAAGTATTGGTGGCGCAATGGTTGCTGGTATTTTAAATATTTTTGGTTATAACGCAGACCTGGCACAACAATCGGAATCGGCTATTCAAGGTATTAAATTATCGGTTAGTATTTTCCCATCCATCACTTTCTTTATAGCAATAGCATGCTTGTTCTTCTACGGAATTAACAAGAAAACTGAAGTTCAGCTTGAAGAAGAATTAAGAGTAAGAAGAGCTCAAACCGATTTAGACCTATAAAATTATTGAATTTTTTAACTGTTAAAACTTATTGATATGTCAAAAAAACCACGACACTTAGTAAAAGACATCTATGCAGCTGATCCTCGTGCTCATATCTACGAAGGGAAAATTTACATTTATCCTTCGCACGATATCGAATCGGGAATCCCTGAAGATGATACCGGCGCTCACTTTGATATGAAAGATTACCATGTTTATTCAATGGATAATCCCGACGGAGTTTGTACCGACCATGGTGTAGCACTCGACATTAAAGATGTACCCTGGGCTAAGCGCCAAATGTGGTCGAATGATGTTGCCTGCAAAGATGGTAAATATTATATGTACTTTCCGGCCAAAGATAAAGACGATATTTTCAGAATAGGAGTTGCTGTTAGTGATAGACCCGAAGGGCCTTTTAAAGCAATGCCCGAACCAATGAAAGGCAGTTTTAGTATCGACCAGTCGGTATTTGTTGATGACGATGGAACTCAATATATGCTTTGGGGCGGTATTTGGGGCGGACAACTGCAACGTTATAAAACCGGAAAATACGAAGATAACGACGATTTGCTCGCTCCCGATGAACCTGCTCTGTGTGCTAAAATGGTTAAGCTCTCAGATGACATGCTTCAATTTGGCGAAGAACCCCGCGATTTGGTTATTCTTGACAGCTATGGCAAACCGCTGTTAACAAAAGACGAAAACCGACGCTTTTTCGAAGCTCCCTGGATGCATAAGTACAATGGCAAGTATTATTTCTCGTATTCAACCGGTAATACGCACCTGCTTTGCTATGCCGTTGGCGATAGCCCTTACGGACCATTTACCTATAAAGGTGTTATTTTGACCCCGGTTGTGGGTTGGACTACACACCATTCAATAATTGAGTTTAAAGGCAAGTGGTATCTGTTTCATCACGATAGTAAATTATCGGGGGGTAAAACATGGTTGCGCAGCATGAAAGTTTTGGAATTAACTTACCGCGAAGATGGTACTATCGAAACCCTCGATGGTATGGCCGATGAATAAATCGAATTTTTAAAAGTTTGTTTTTATGATAACAGGAGGTGTTTTATTTAACATCTCCTGTTTTTTTTTAGCCATAAAGCACACCAACTATCACGCGTTTGGCAACTTATGACTTGCATTTCTTCGTTGAAAGCTAAATTCTTCATGCCGTCTTCGTCTTTCAGCATAAAACCGCTGACTAAAATACTTCCACTTGGAGCAAGCAGGGCTGCTACCTGCGAAAAATATCGGCTGAAAACATTGTAGTTTATGTTTGCCAGCACTAAATCGAATTTGCCTTTCTGTTTTTCCAATTGTTCAACATCGGTAAGCAATAATTCGATGCTGTTTTCTTATATGTTGTTTAATTTCATTGTTTTGCGGTATATCTCGATTGCCCAGGGGTTATTGTCGAAGGCCATTACCTGTGCAGCTCCCATTTTTTTTGCCAGCACAGCCAACACACCCGAACCGGTGCCGGCATCAACTACTTTTTTATGCTTAATGTTCATATTCAGCATGAGCTCAATGCATAGCAGCGTACTGGGATGAGCTCCCGAGCCAAAAGCCATTTGGGGTCAACGTAAAGGTGATATTCGATTTCGACACCGGGTTCTGTGTTGGGTTTTCCCATCCAAACCCGCTTGCCAATAATTGTTGGCTGGTAGTCGTCGTTCAGGGCAATGTCCCACTTGTCGGGTGCTGCATTTTGGATATCGAAGTCGATTTTGTGTTCGCTGATGAATGCCCGGATGGTTTCTTCGGTTTTTTCGCGGTCGAACAACTCCGGCTCAATGTATGCCCTCAGGTTATTTCCTTCGTTCCAGAACGTTTCAAACCCAATGTCAGAAAGCAGTGCCGTATGAATATCGGATTGTTCTTCGTTAATTTGCCGAAAATGAATTTCAATGGTATTCATACTTAAAATTTTATGGTGAAACCGGCACTTACCGATGGCAGGTAGTTGTCGCCAATGGGAATCATTTTGCCTAAACCTGCAGCCGGAATGTAATATAGAATATTGCGCCTGAAAAACAAGACATTGTAGACGTTGAGCACAAGGTACGACTCGTCGGCCCCAAAAAAACGGGCTAAATCGTTGCCAAAGCCACTTACCAGCTGTTTCTGCAATCCAAAATCGAGGTACAAGAGCCATGGCATACGCGAAGCATTTTTTTGGTTAATGGTGTATTGTGGGCTGTACATCATACTTCCGGTAAGTGGGTCGTAAATGTAGTACATTTGCAGGCTGTTTTCGATGGAGCGGGGTGCGCCGCTTTGGGCTATAAACGACATGCTATACGAGATGCGTTGCGTTGCCTGGTAGTTTAAAACAGCTTTAAACGAATGCCGGCGGTCGTAATCGTAGTCGTACAAAGCACCATCCATAATATGTGGAAACGAACGGGTTGATTTTGAAAGCGTATAGCTGGCCCATCCCGTAATGTTGCCCAATTGCCCATTCCACATCAGTTCGACCCCATAGGCTTTGCCGCTGCCTGCAATAATCTTTTCAGATAAGGCAAAAACTTCGTATTGGTCTTGCATTAGATCGAAGGTGTAGGTACGATTTATGTTTTTGTAGTAGGCATTAAACGAAAAGGTGTGGTTTTCTGTTCTTTTTTCGGCGCCAAAAATGTAATGCTCCGATTGCCCCGGTTTGTGTTGAGTGAGTGGATAATAATAATCGAGAAACTGGTTGAGTTCGAACTCCTGGGTGTTCATACTTACAATTTGTTGTTGATACAAACCGTAAGCAGCCTGTAGCTTAAGTTTGCCAGGCAACTGGGCTACCACGTTGAAGCGGGGTTCGAAAATAAAACGGCTGTTGTTGAAACGAACAGCACGAATACCCGGACGCAGGGTCAAAAATCCAATGTTGATTTTATCTTCGGCAAAAAACGAGTTGGCATTTGGCTGTTTAACTGCCTTACCGTTGTTGATGCCATTTAACTCCGAAGCGTTTTCGAAATGGTAGCGATTGTACTCGACGCCGGCTTTTAACTCGTTCCATATAAATGCTTTATAGCTTATGTTGGCTTTAGCGGTGTAATCGTTGATTGAGCTTTTAAATAAGGTTGAAGTGTCGAAACCGGTATCGCCGATGAAAACATTCATTTTTGATGAATTGTTAGCCCGGTGCATCGATTCCGATAGCTGGGCTTTAAGAAAAACCTTGGGTGAAAGTGCCGAATACCAGATGGCTGTGGCTATGGTATTGTTCCACTTGTTTACCCATTCGAGGCTCAAATCGTTAAATAGTTCTTCCATATCGATACTGTTGCCCAGGTATTTGTAAAAGCTGTTAAAATCGATATCGGTGTGGTCGGCCGAGCCAAAATATTTAATTGTAAGCCGGTTGCGGGGGTTGAACCGATGTGTAAGTGAGAAGTTTATGTCGTAAAAATAGTTGTTGCTGTACATTAAAAAGTTGGAAGGGATATCGTAGTTGAAACGGCCGGCTACCATCATGGTTGTTTTTTCGCCAGCCGGAAATTCGAGGAATACTTTCGATTCGCTGGTGGTTGGTTGTATCTCGCCCCGAAGCATACTGTTGTTGCCATCTTTGGTGCTGATGTTGATTACCGAAGCATTGCGGCCACCGTATTCGGCGCCAAAGCCACCGGCCATCATATCGACTCGTTTTACTGTTTGCATGTTGAATATGCCCGACGACGACATAAAATGATACGGATTGTAGATGGTTACCCCGTCGAGCATAATGAGGTTCTCGCCGGGGTCGCTGCCCCGAACCGAAACCAGTGGCGACAAAGGCTCGGTTGTTTCGATGCCGGGGAGGTAGCGCAAAGCTTTAAACACATCGTTGCGGGCGGTGGGTATGCTTTTTATTTGTTTGGGGCTGAGCGAATGCAGGCTGATTTCTACTTCATGGTCGCCAAGTTGCTCCGATTTTTCTCCTGTAACTGTAATTTGCTCCAGCTTAACTTCCGAAGGGGTTAATGCGATTTCTAAAAATAAAGTAGTTTTGAAATAGGGGGTGATTGTACGTGTTTCGCTTCGGTAACCGATATACGAAACTTCAATTTCGAAGGTTGGGTATTCAATGCCGGGCATGCTGAAAAAACCTTGGTTGTTTGTGCTTACCCCCCGCAATTCGCCTGTCTTAAGTATCACACTGGCATTTACAAGAGTTTCGCCGGTCGAAGCATCGGTTACCATACCCGAAATGGTTGTTTTTTGTGCCAAAACAACCATTTGGATGAGTAAAAACAGTATGGTAAGGATTTGCTTCATAAAATGTTAAAATTTATAGGCGCAGCTGGCTGAAATGCCAACATTCAGCTTTACACGGTGATAAATAATATAATGAACATCCTCGATGATTCCGATGCCCAAAACCAACCCACTTTTATCGCGCTGGTTAAGGCTTATTCTTTGTGTTAACGACGCATTCATATACAGTATTTCTTCGAGTTTGTGGCTCACCGTATTCATATCTTTCCAGTTGTTGATGCCAAAAAGCAGTGCAAATTCGTTGTCGAACAGCCAGTTATTGTTTATGCGGTAGTTCCATCGTTTTACGTCGCGACCCAGCGCAATTGCCCGAACATTTGGGTGTTCAACATAGCGTATCATACGTATGCTTCGTTTAAACGTTTGATCTCCCTCGGGTTCCGAAAACCAGAGCGATGCATCGACGCCCCAAAAGTTGATGCCACCAAAAAATTCGGTTTCGATATAAAAATTACGTTCGGGGAATATGTCGCCCCGCCTAAACGATGAAAGGCTGCCAGCAAACAGGGTGTCGATACCCTGGCTGACCGAGTAAAGGTCGGCTGTAAATTTTTGTCCCCATTGCTGCATAGTTTCGAGATAGGCAGTCTCTGTAGAAATTTTGTTGCTTTTAGTACTCACCATTTCGTAGTGCAAGCTTCCGGTAGTGGCTTTTGTTGCAGCGTTTTGCAAGTCTATTGAAGCATAAAGTTTGTAGCTGGTTTTAAACCACGACGGCGTTCGGTGTATGGAAAATTGCCTAATATTTAAGTCGAATGCTGGGTTTTTTGTTTCTGGATTCGAAAGTTGGGTTACCAGAACCCGGCTTAATGGTTGGTCGCTTACCACCACCTGATCGACCGGAAAAACCAACCATTTTTTTTCTTCGTAAACCGATAAGAAGCGGGGATCAAAAGTACGCAGGTCGTTCACCTTTTGTATGCTTACCGGTGTTTTTATTGAGTCGGGAAACCATACCTCAATCTTTACAGTATCGGCAATCCATTTTTGGGCACATGCGGTTTTAAAACCCAGCAAAAGGATTAAAAACATAGAAATAATTAAGGGGTTTGGTTTGCTCATTTTTAAGATAGCCGTTTATGAATTTAACCGCAATAAATGTGTGACAGGTGCTAAAATTAATTAATTTTTCATGAACAGAAACCGATTTGAATCCGAGCTTACTGTAAATCCACTTCAGTGTTGCTTTCAATATTTTTTCAAAAACATCTAACCATCTGGCAATCATTTGTTTCTTTATATACATGATGGCTTGCAATGCACAAATCTGTGAACGGGCGTCAGCCCTAAGCCACCAATCGTTTTGCTTTTTAATACTTCACGTTTGATTTCCACTAGGCGGAAGTTTAACGCTTCGCTGTTTTATGTCTCGCTGCACTCACGTTTGATTTCCGCTTCGCGGAAGTTTGACGCTGCGCTGTTTGAAGCTCACTGCGTTCGCGTTTGAACGCTTTGCAGTCCCGACCTACATCGGAATCAAACGGGC
>JAFGGY010000029.1 GCA_016930365.1 Prolixibacteraceae bacterium
ATGAGCTAAATAACGAATATAACAAATCAAAAAAATATGATTTCAATGATTTCTTGTATGGTATAAAAATCAACCTGATCAGAATAAAAAATCTTTTTAATTAATATAAATTTAGCAATGAATTTTTTAACTCACGACAATGAACAAAACTAAGTATTTCCGTTTTCGTAAAACAGAAAATTTTTTGAATAAACATTTGTCAAAAAATGAACAGATACTAGATCTAGGCACCCCTAACGAATTGTCTATTTTCCTTCAAAATAAGGGCTATGATATTAACAGTTGCCATGGTTTTGATTTCGATCTCGAACACGAAAAAATTAATAATTACGATTACGACACTTTTGTAGCTTTTGAAGTATTTGAGCATTTAGTGTCGCCTTTCCCAATATTACGGGATATTAAAGCGAAAAAATTGGTTATAACAGTGCCTTTGCGCTTGTGGTTTGCAAAAGCATATCGAAATCAGAACGATCCCTACGACCAACATTATCACGAATTTGAAAGCTGGCAACTAGATATGCTCATTGAAAAAGCCGGATGGAAAATTATTGCCCGCGAAAAGTGGACACCACCGTTTCAATTTAATGGAATACGATCAATATTACGAGCATTTACACCTCGCTTTTATGCAGTGTATGCAAAACGGGAATAATTAACTGAGTTTGTTTATTGCTTTATTAATAATTCGTTGAATATCGTACGATACAGGTACAAACCAAAAGAAACCTAACGATAAAAGCACAATGATGCCGCTTCGCATTATAGTATCAGGTATTAATGAAATTTTAGGGAAAAAGTTTAGAGCCAAATGCAAAAGAACATAGAACCCAATAACCAATAAAAATTTCCAGTTAAACGGCTGCATTTTATATTTCACGAGTAAAAAAACATAGCGCATGATATTGTTTAACAAGAGTGATGTCGAAATAGCAATAGCTGCGCCAACAATCCCCCATAGAGGAATGAGAAGATACATAGTGCTTATTACTAAAACAATTAGAATAAGGATAAATACAAGGTTTATGCGATAATATTTTGAAAAAGCAATTATTTGTCCATTTGCCCCTGTAGCCATATCAAATAAATAACCCAACCCAATAAAAAATATTACCCATTTAGCTTGGGTATAATCATCGCCAAGTATGATCAGAATATTGTCAATATTTGCCCAAATACCTAAAAATAAAAAGCCACCAATAATTAACTGGTTGAGGCAGCTTTTATAGTAAATATCTTGAATGGTTTCCAAATCATTTTTTTTCCATGCATCGGCAATCAAAGTGCCCGAAATTTTCAACAAAGGGCGCGAAGGCATTACTACCAATGAGCCAAAATAGAAAGCAATAGTGTAAACACCTGTGTTCGATAAATCGAGCATTTGATTGATAATAATTTTGTCGATACTGAAAACAATCATCGATCCCAAACCGGTAATCAATGAAAAAGCAGCTACACTCAAAATTTCATTTCTCATGCTTTTAGCAATTGTTTTTTGCGGTAAGGATAGTTTGATTTCTTTGCGTCTGACCAGAAATAATAGTAGTATGAGTGCTTTTATCGATACAGCCACTGCATAGGCAATAATTAATTGTTCGAGATTGATGATTTTAAAAACAAAAAGCAGGGTAATAGCCAGTATCATAAAACGTTGAAGAAACTCTTGTAAAAAAGTTCCTAGAACTGCATCGTAAAGCATTTTATTAAACGAGTCGAGAAAAGCAAAAACCATTACAGCAATGGCCATAGGTACCAGTAAATACAAGTACTGGGCAAACAACGGCGAGTCCTCAATATTTGTATCAATTAGGTATGGTTTTAACAAATAAAAGGCAAGTAGAAAAACAATTAAACCTACAATATGAAACAATAACGCAATACGCAGAAATCCATTATGCCCGTTTTGTTTATCCCTAAAATATGAAAACATTCGGTTGGTAACACCCGGTAATCCCAATAAAGATAAGCGTCCCATTAGCGATGATAATGATACCAATAATCCAAACAAGCCAACAACTTCCGTTGTTAGGTAGTTGGGGTAAAGGTAAGCCGTAGTAATAAACCCAATTATTACCCCAAGGTACGACCAAATAGTCCCTTTTATTGTTTGCCGTGCTATTATTCCCATGCTGTTTTTTGAGCTGCTAAATTAAAGCTTTTATTTTAAAAAGAATTTTGGCGAATATAATTCCATTCGTTTTTTTATTTTTGGAAAATATTCAATGTTTTTAATAAATAACGGATAGAAATATGTCATCAAAAAAGAACATCTTATCTAATAAAAGTAAATATATCATAGCCATTATCATTGCCTTTGTGGCTATCTCGTTTATCTATTTTTCGCCCCTATTGGAGGGGAAACGACTAATGGGAAGTGATACAGTACAATTTAGAGGTATGGCCCAAGAAATAACTGATCACCGTAGCCAAACAGGTAACGAAGCACTATGGACTAATAGCATGTTTGGGGGTATGCCGGCTTATCTTATCTCTACTACTTATACTGGAAATATATTTGCTAAAATTCAATCTCTTTTTTACAAAATACCACGACCTGCCAGCTATCTCATTCTTTACTTTGGTCTTTTCTTTTTGCTTCTTCTGTTGATAAAAGTAAAACCATGGGTGGCATTTGCCGGAGCTTTGGCTTATGGTTTTAATATGGCCTTTTTTGTGTGGATTGATACCGGGCATATGTCGAAAGCAAACACCATTATATACATGGCTATGGTTGTGGCCGGTGTTTTATGGGCTTACAGTCAAAAGCCATTGGCCGGTAGTGCGCTGGCCGGAGTAGGGCTTTCATTTATGCTTAATGCTAATCACCCACAAATGACCTATTATGCAGGTATAATGGTAGCAATAATTGGCATTACATACTTAGTTGATGCCTTAAGAAAAAAAGTATTCCCTTCATTTATTAAAACATCGGCCATGCTTATACTGGCTGCAATTTTAGCGGTGGGTGCTAACTTTGGCCGTTTATATACCGTTTACGAGTATGGCAAATATTCCATGCGGGGTGGCTCGGAACTTGCTCCCGACGAGGAGCAAACCTCGGGCCTCGATAAAAGTTATATACTTGATTATAGCTATGACCTTGGCGAAGCAATGACTGCCTTTATTCCACGATTTAAGGGGGGCGGTATGGCCGAACCGCTTGGCGAAGACAGCCACTTTTATCGCGAAATTGAAAAGTTGGCTAGTGTTCAGCAGGCTAAACAATTGGCGCAACATTCTCCGTTGTACTGGGGAAGCCAGCCTATCTCGGGAGCCCCGTTTTATTATGGTGCCGTACTCATTTTCTTATTCGTATTTGGCTTATTTGTGGTTAAAGGGCGCGATAAATGGTGGATAGTGGCTACAGTTGTAATTGCCTTTCTGCTTTCGTTGGGAAAATACCTTCCATCGCTGGCACATTTTATGGTCGATTACTTCCCGGCATACAACAAGTTTCGTGATGTAAAGAATATAATCATCGTTCAGCAATTCGCCATGGCTCTAATGGGGGTGTTGGCTATAAAACAGGTGTATCTCAAACAAATTGATAATAATAGATTACTACGAGGCTTAAAATGGTCGTTTGGAATTGCCGGGGGGATTGCATTATTGTTTGCAGTTTTCCCGGGGCTCGCGGGCGATTTTGTTGGGGCATCCGATGTTCGTTATGCCGAAATGTGGCCAAAAAATTTGATCGATGCCTTGCAAGCCGACCGTAAAGCAGTGCTCCGATCCGATGCGTTCCGTACATTTATTTTTGTTGCCCTTGCTGCCGCCGGTTTATGGGCTTATATCAAGGGTAAACTTAAAGCGCAATATGCGTTGGCTTTGTGGGTTATTCTTATTTTTGCCGACATGTGGCCGCTAAATAAGAAATACCTGAATAACGACGATTTTGTTTCGCAACGTAATCTGGAGCAGCCCTTCACTCCAACAGTGGCTAATAAAGAAATATTGAAAGATAAAAGTACCTATCGAGTGCTTAATCTTTCGGTAAATACATTTAACGATTCCTCTACTTCATATTTCCATAAGTCGATTGGAGGTTATCATGGTGCAAAGATGCAGCGTTACCAGGAACTTATCGAATACCATATTGCTCCCGAGATGCAGCGCCTGTCGCAACGACTTCAAAATGTAAAAACACAGGCAGATCTGTCGGGGCTTTTTTACCAGTTGAATGCCATCAATATGCTTAACACCAAATACTTGATTTTCCAGCCCGAACAAGGACCATTGCAAAACGCACAGGCAATGGGTAATGCATGGTTTGTACGTGAACTTGAAGAGGTTGAAAACGCTGATGAGGAAATAGCCCTTCTCGACGAAATTGACCCGGCACAACAGGCGGTGGTCGATAAGCGTTTTGCAAATCTTTACGATGCAAATTATCCTGTTGATTCAACTGCAAGCATTGAGCTCACATCGTATGCTCCCAATCGCCTGGTCTATCGTTCGAGTACCCAAACAGATCAATTGGCTGTTTTTTCCGAGATATATTATCCAAAAGGCTGGGTGGCCACAATCGATGGAGAAGAACATCCTCATTTCAGGGTAAATTATGTGTTGAGAGCCTTAGAACTTCCAGTCGGCGAACACGAAATTGTATTCGAGTTTAAACCAAAATCGTACTTTATTGGGAATAAAATATCGTTGGCTTCTTCGTTAATTTTACTGTTGGCGGTTGTCGGTGTGGTGGTATTTGAAATACGAAATCAAAAAAAAGCTATACAAAATGAAGAATAAGAAACCTCGTCCGGTGAAACGTAAGTTGCTAAACTCGTACTTTGTTTCTACGCTTAGCATTACCTTGTTGCTTTTCCTGGTGGGATTGCTGTCGTTTATGGTTTTCAACGCTAAATTTATTAACGATTATATTCGTGAAAATATTGGTTTTACTATTGTGTTAGACGAAGAAGTGCGCGAAGTTGACCTTTTGCGTTTGCAGAAATTATTGGCTATTCAGCCTGAGGTTAAGTCGGCCGAATATGTCGATGCCGTTACCGCGGCGCAGGATTTGGAAAAAGAATTGGGCGAAGATTTTGTTGGTTTTCTTGGTTACAACCCCTTACATGCTTCCATCGATGTGAAATTGTATGCAGCATATACGAATAACGACAGTCTGGCTGTGCTTGAGCAAAAGTTTATGGATTTTTCAAACGTTCAGGAAGTTTATTATCAACGAAATTTGGTAAACCTGATTAACGAAAACACGCAGAAAATTGGTTTGGTTCTAGTAATGTTGGGGGGAGTGATGTTGCTGATATTTATAGCCTTAATGAACAACACCATTCGACTTTCAATATATTCTAAGCGGTTTATTATTAATACCATGCAGTTGGTTGGAGCGACACGTTCGTTTATTCGGAAACCATTTGTGGGTAAATCGGTTATGCAGGGGGTGTTAGGAGCCTTGGTGGCTAATGGCTTACTAATGGCGTTGATTTATTCGTTCAGTCAAAATTTTAGCGAGGTTTATACTGTAAGTCTTGTGCGTGTTATAGCACCGGTTATGGGCGTTGTTTTTGTGGTGGGAATGCTTATCTCGTGGCTTTCGACAAGGTTTGCCGTAAACAAATTCCTTCGTTTGCGCTATGATGAGTTATTTAATTGATTATTTTTACAATTTTAAATGAATATGCTATGATAAAACATAAATCAGAAAAGAAAGACGATACTTTTGCGTTGGGGCGCGATAATTACATACTTCTTATTATTGGGCTCGTAGCCGTTGTGATTGGTTTTTTGCTTATGACCGGTGGAGCTAGTGGCGACCCAAATGTGTTTAATCCCGAAGTGTTTAGTTTCAGAAGAATTACTCTGGCACCAATGGTTTCGTTAGCCGGCTATCTATTTATTATTTATGCCATAATGAAGAAACCTAAATCGGATACTCAAGCTTAATGTTTTTTAAATGTCTGTTTTTGAAGCAATTATTCTTGGGTTAGTACAAGGTTTAACCGAGTTTTTGCCCGTGAGCTCAAGCGGTCATCTCGAAATTGGCCATGTATTGTTTGGTGTTGACGAAGGCAATAACCTTATGTTTGATATCTTGGTACATGGAGCAACCGTTCTAAGTACACTCTTCGTTTTTCGTAAAGAAATAGTTGAACTGTTGTCTGGCCTTTTTAAATTTCAATGGAACGAAGAAACTCAGTATATTTTTAAGTTGATTCTTTCTGCAATTCCGGTTGCTTTTGCCGGTCTTTTCTTCGAAGAGCAAATTGAAGCGCTATTCTCTGGCAACCTCGTTTTTATTGGTAGCATGCTGTTGGTAACAGCTGCATTGTTGTCGTTTGCTTATTTTTCAAAACCACGCACCCGCAAAATAAACTTTCTGGATGCCTTGCTTATCGGGGGAGCCCAGGTTTTAGCCATTATTCCTGGTGTCTCGCGCAGTGGAGCTACCATTGCAACCGGCATGTTAATTGGCAACAATAAAGCGAACCTGGCAAAATTTTCATTCCTGATGGTTATTATTCCCATACTGGGAGCTAACTTTCTAAAAATTGTCTCGGGCGGAATGACTTTTTCTGCTGAGGTAGGAGTTTGGCCTTTAATTGCGGGCTTTTTTGCAGCTTTTGTTTCAGGACTGTTGGCCTGTAGGTGGATGGTAAACATTGTTCGTAAAGGCAAACTTATTTATTTTGCACTTTATTGTGTTCTTGTTGGGCTTATTGCTATCTTTGCCGCTTGATTTTTTCAGCCGTCGCGCTGATTTATGGTGTTGGAAATTAGCAATTCATGACAAAAAATTTAGCAGAACTCGATTTTATTTCCGGTGAAATTTTGTTGTTTAACAAGCCGCTCGATTGGACATCCTTCGATGTTGTTAACCGAGTGCGCTATTTGTTGTGTCAAAAACTGGGCATCAAAAAGTTAAAAGTGGGGCATGCCGGCACGCTCGACCCAAAAGCTACCGGACTTGTGGTGCTTTGTACCGGTAAGGCAACTAAAAAAATTGAGTCGATTCAGGCTGAAGAAAAGGAATACATTGCCACAGTTAAACTGGGAGCCACAACACCTTCGAGCGACCTTGAAACCGCTGAAGATCAAACATTCGACACCAGCCATATTACCTGCGAACTTATCGAACAGAAATTGTTTGATTTCAAGGGTGATATTCAACAAGTTCCGCCGGTATTCTCGGCTATTAAAGTAAACGGAAAACGAGCTTTTAACTATGCTCGTAATGGCGAAGAGCTCGAAATGAAAGCGAGACCTGTATATATCTCTGCTATCGAAATTTTACGATTCGAAAACCCTGAACTCGAAATAAAAATAAATTGTGGTAAAGGAACTTATATTCGCTCACTGGCACGCGATATTGGTGAGAGCCTGAACAACGGGGCTTATCTTCTTGCGCTGCAACGAACGAGAATAGGAACACAAAGCGTTTCTGATGCCTGGTCATTGGCCGATTTTGAAAAATCGTTATCTGAAATGTAACTTTTTCGAATATTTTGCGTAAAAGGCCACTCAATAACGAACATTTTTGAGATAAAACAACTTCTACTTAGATGAATTTGTTTAATTGGTTTTGATTCATTGTAATTCAATAATATAATAGATATATGAAGCTATCGAAGTTTAAATTTGATTTACCCGAAGAGTTAATTGCATTGCATCCTTCTCATCATCGCGATGAAAGCAAGCTTATGGTGATTGACCGTAAAACGCGAAAGATTGAGCATCGCTTGTTTAAAGACCTCATTGAATATTTTAACGATGGTGATGTGTTTATTTTTAACGACACAAAGGTTTTTCCTGCCCGCTTATATGGCAACAAGGAGAAAACCGGCGCCGAAATTGAAGTTTTTTTGCTTAGAGAATTGAACCGCGAACAACGTTTGTGGGATGTTCTTGTTGACCCAGCACGTAAAATCCGTATTGGGAACAAACTATATTTTGGTGAAGATGATGCACTGGTGGCCGAAGTAATCGACAATACTACTTCGCGTGGTCGTACCCTGCGGTTTCTTTTTGATGGTCCGTACGAAGAATTTAAGCAAACCTTATACAGCCTGGGCGAAACACCATTGCCCAAATTTATTAATCGTCCGGTTGAAGAAGATGATCGCGAAAGGTATCAAACCATTTTTGCCAAACACGAAGGAGCTGTTGCTGCTCCAACTGCCGGGCTTCACTTTAGCCGTGAACTGTTAAAACGGCTCGAAATTTTAGGTGCCGAGTTTGCTTATATTACTTTGCATGTTGGTCTTGGAAATTTCAGGGGGGTTGATGTTGAGGATCTTACGAAACATAAAATGGATTCGGAACAGATATGGATTAAAGAGGAAACCTGTAAGGTTGTGAATAAAGCCAAAGAACAACGTAAAAACGTTTGTGCCGTTGGTACTACCGTAATGCGTACCCTCGAAACGTCGGTGGCAACCAATGGCGAACTGAAACCCTTCGAAGGATGGACAAACAAATTTATTTTTCCACC
>JAFGGY010000030.1 GCA_016930365.1 Prolixibacteraceae bacterium
ATTGGTTCCAATATGTGGATGGGCATCAATTAAAATTTCGGACTGTGCTCCATGTTGATGCAACACCTGGAGTATTTTTCGTATATCGCCTTTCTTTTTTGAACGGGTGTACAGCTTTCCATCGGAAAAAGTTCCAGCACCCCCTTCGCCAAAACCATAATTTGAATCGGGATTCACCATTTCGTTACGATGAATGGCTGCAATATCGGCTTTGCGCAATGAAACATCTTTGCCGCGCTCAACAATAACCGGCTTAAGTCCCAGTTCGATAAGACGAAGGGCTGCAAACAAACCTGCCGGGCCTGCTCCTACAATTACAACTTCGGGTTTATTCTCGACATTGGCATAGTTTATTCCGGGCAAATCTGATTTATCGGGAAGTTCGCCAACAAACACTTCTACTCCAAGGTTTATACGAACATTTCGTCCCCGGGCATCAACCGATCGGCGCACTATATTGAAATGCGTGATATCACTTACCTTAATTTGAAGCTTTTTAGCTACAACTAATTTACATGCTTCATTTTCGGAAGCTTGCTTTGGCGATACACTTATTGATAGCTGATGAATCAATTTTGTTGAATTTTAAAAGTAATAAAAACCCATTTAGCCTTTTATTCAAAATGAAAGCTAAGCGTTAAAATGTGAGAGTTAAGTTTTTTGAATGCCTGGCTAAAATACTGTGGTTGCGGGTGTTGAGGCGAAGCAGCCAACATGCTGTTTAACCCGAAACTGTACTTTAGCTCTGCCGAAAGCCTGAAAAATTGCAAATACATATCCCATCCCATCCCGGCTTCGATATAAAAGGTCATTCGCCTGGTTCGCAGCAAATCTTCTTTGGCCGATTTCGATATATCAACACGCATAGCCAGACCACCAATCATGTATGGTCGCTGATTGATAATCCGTTTCGACTTATATTTTACAAGCAAAGGAAAATCGAGATAAGTCGATCGCAATGTATAGGAATTTGTATTTCGTGGCTCGTTTAAATCGTGCAAAGGCACATTAAAAACGACCCTGCGAGCGCCAAAGGACAAACCTGGCAGAAAACGCAAATCGAGGTTTTCGGTTAACCGTAAATTCGAAACAATTCCAACGGTAAAACCAGGTACAAGAGTAGCAATATCAGCTCTTATTTTACGTCCTTCGGCATCAACCTCGGCCATAAAATCGGGATATAGATCATTGAGCAACCCGGCATCAAAATCGGGATTTTCGTCAAGCGTAGCATAATGACGAAAACCTAAATCGTGTGTATTTACGCCCAACGTGAATCCAAAATGCAGCGAGCGATCGTCAAATGTTGTCAAATTGGGCACTCCCCACATTTGAGCTGAACTAAAGCGCACACATAGAAGCAATAGTGCAAGTACAAAAAAACGTATAATCCTTTTCTGATTCATGTATGAACAATTACGAGTTGAAGCAGCCGGAAAAAAAGCGACAAATCAACTAATGGACAATGCTATATTAACAGTAATTTATTCAATTTATTGTAACTTCTTTTGAGTATGCCCCACATAAATACTTGCAATACCAAAGGTCAGCGAAATCTTCCTCAATCTATCAAAACCACAGTTTTTCATTATTTGCAAAAACCTTTCTCCATCGGGAAATTCATTAATCGACTCAGGCAGATACATATAGGCTCTCTTGTCTTTCGACACTATACGCCCTAATATGGGCAAAATATAAAACGAATAAAAATGATACAGTTGTTTAATCGGGAAAACACGAGGTTTCGAAAACTCGAGAATAACAAAAGGAGCTCCGGGCTTTAACACTCTGTAAATGTCGGTAAGACCAGCATTAAGGTTTTCGAAATTACGCACACCAAAAGCAACCATGGCCGCATCAAAAGTGTGCCAATCGAAAGGTAATTGCTCTGCATCACCCGTTTGCAATTGAATACGATCGCCTAATTTTCGCTCATCAACTTTTTGCGCTCCTACAGCAATCATATTCTCTGACAGATCGATACCATAAGTCATTTCAACACCTGCTTTTGAGGCCATAATAGCTAAATCGGCTGTACCGGTGGCAATGTCGAGCACCTTAGTCGGCTCATAGGTTTCAATAATGCGAATAAGCCTTTTCCGCCAAAGAACATCGATACCGAACGATAACAAATGGTTTAGCAAATCATAATTGCGGGCAATATTGTTAAACATTGCCCGCACTTCGCTTTTCTTATCGGTGTTACGGTTATATGGTTGTACCAATTGACTCTTAATTAAATTGTTCCACTCATTTTATCAATATAGCCAAACGACTGATCATCGATTCGTATTTCACCTTTAGTTACATGCCCCAGCGTAAAGTACGGTGTTTTCGACTCGTACATAAAATCTACAAATGCATCTTCATTATCGGGGCTTACGCTAACAATAACACGCCCCATCGCTTCTCCAAAAAGAAATGAATCGACTCGGGTTTCAGCAGCGGTAGTAATATCAAACCCCAGCCCTTTTTGCCATCCCGAACGCAACAAGGTGAAAAATACGCCGCCTTTAGCCACTGGTGCAGCACTATCAATTAGCGAACGTTTTATTAGTTCTTTAACCGATTCGGCAACCTTAAGCTCAAATTTTAAATCGAACTCGGGCAATGGCGAATTCGAAATACCGTGATAAAACTCAAGGTAATCGGATGTTCCAATATCGTTTGAAACCCTACCCATCAAAAATATAGTATGACCTTTACTTTTGAAACCGGGATCCATACAAGCCAATGACGCGTCGCCTTTATCATTTAAAGTGCCAAGCAAAGTAACAATTAATGTTGGTGCATTGTTTCTGTGTTCGTCAAAATGGTCGAAACGAATTTTACGATCGGATATTTGCACATCGAAAACCGCAGCCGCATTTTCAAGCCCCTTTTTAATACCCAGCGCAATGGTGTTGCCATTGGGATCGGCATAATTGATGTGATACAACATTGCCGTAAGAGCCAGGGGACGCGCTCCATAACATATCATTTTTCGGGCAGCACGTGAAACCAAAATTTCTGCTGCCTTCTGTGGATCACGCTCCAAGTGATGATGCATCGCATGAATGGTCATCGACATAAATTTTTTCCCATCTCCAGCATCAAAAAAGTTTGATTCATTATATCTCCCTTCTTTTAAACTATCGATATCTGCGCCGCCATCGGTAAAATCGTTAAAATAATTAAGCGGCGAAAGATTGGGATTCACCATCAGATTCATAACAATATCACCTATATCGGCTGGTTCAGGTAATAAGTTTATATCAAATTCGTTCGTAGTTTTGTTTTCTGTCATAGTTTTACATTTATAAATTACAAAAGTATTTAAAAGATATTACAGTTTATGGTTGTTTTGAAAGATAATTATTTATCCAATCAATTCACAACAGATCGATAGAATTTAGTACACCAGCCGCTGTGCGCCATATTCAAAAATCGAACACTTGCGAGTTAGATAAAAGACATGAGATACGAGACAATGAGACGTGAGACGATGGGACAATGAGACAATGGGACAATGAGACTTTGTTTGTAATAAATTAATTGTTAGCTATTTAGATAATATAGTTTACAAAATGCAAGCAGATAGTTGCCAGCGAATTAAAAAAAATCACTATTAACCGACTAAACTCAAAATCAGTCGGTTTTTTGTTTTTATGTAATAGAAAATCAACAGGATAGACAATAGTGTTTCTG
>JAFGGY010000031.1 GCA_016930365.1 Prolixibacteraceae bacterium
ATCAATCTGGATAAAACAAAACCCTCCTTTCCCCATTCCTAATATTTTTCTTCTTGACAATCCCCGCATTTTCCTATTTTTGTGCAAAATAAAATTCCGGTTCGAATGTTTTGTATTATAAATACTCATGCCGGCCAAAAACGATGCTATGACTTTTAGTGAAATTTGTACCAAAATTTTCAACGGGGCTACGGCCCATTACCATCAGTTCGATAATGTTGATGCAACGCCCGTGAATCCTTATGATGAAGGGACTATTGAACATCTTTTGTTCCGTAAAAACTGGATTGACGCCGTTCAGTGGCATCTTGAGGATATTATCCGCAACCCTGAAATTCAACCCGGTGAAGCCCTGAAAATTAAGCGGCGGATAGATGCTTCAAACCAGGACCGTACCGACCTTGTAGAGTATATCGACGATTATTTTCTCGATAAAAACAAAGATGTACAAATTCTCCCAGGGGCTACCAACAACACCGAAAGTCCGGCTTGGGCCATCGACCGTTTGTCAATCCTTATGCTCAAAATTTACCACATGGAAGAAGAGGTGAAGCGCACCGATGTTTCGGATGAACACCTGGCAAAATGCAATGCAAAATTGGCGGTATTGAAACAGCAGCATACCGACCTTAGTACGGCCATCGACCAGTTGATTGCTGATATTGAAGACGGCCGTAAATACATGAAAACCTACAAGCAAATGAAAATGTACAACGACCCGGCTTTGAACCCGGTATTGTACAAAAACAAAAAATAATATAGTTGAAGAAACGGGTCCTTGTTTTTCGGTTTAGTGCCCTTGGCGATGTGGCCATGACGGTTCCGGTGTTGCATTCATTTTTGGGGCAATATCCTGAGCATGAGGTGTGGTTTGTGTCGCGCGGGTTTGCAGCCGACCTTGTGAAGCCTGTTGCCGGCGTACGATTTTTCGAGGCCGATTTGAAAGGCCGACACAAAGGCATAGCAGGGATGGTGAGGCTTTTCAACGACTTGCGCCGCTATGGCCCCTTCGACTCGGTTATCGACCTGCACAGCGTATTGCGAACCCACGTGCTTTCTTTACTATTTCGTTTAAATGGCAATGTAGTTTCCCGTATTGATAAAGGACGTAACGAAAAGAAAAAACTTTGCCGAAAAAATAATAAGGTCTTCCAGCAGCTGCCGTCAACTTTTGAACGATACCGGCAAACGTTTAAAAAAACCGGTTTTGCTTTTGAGCTTGAACCGTTTCGGGGGAAAGAAATTTTTGGTGCGAACAAAGAAACAGAAGCTTCGGTGCTGAAAAAGTTGCCCGGGTTGAAGCATTTTTTTGATACAGGGACGAAAAAACAGATTGGCGTTGCCCCGTTTGCAAAACATCCTTGGAAAATGTGGCCGGCCGAAAAAATGAAACAGCTGCTAAAAATGCTCGAAGCCGAAGGGTATTCAATTGTACTTTTTGGAGGAAGAGGTGAAGAACAACAGGAACTTTCACAATGGGAATCTGAATTAAATAACACCCTTTCGGTTGCCGGGCAACTAACTTTTAGCGAAGAGTTGTACCTGATATCGAAATTAGGTATTATGCTGTCGATGGATTCGGCCAATATGCACCTTGCAAGCCTTGCAGGGGCACGTGTGGTTAGTATTTGGGGCGCAACACACCCTTATGCCGGGTTTTACGGCTATGGGCAGTCGGTAAGCGATGCTGTTCAAATTGATTTGGAGTGCCGTCCCTGTTCGGTTTATGGAAATAAGGAATGTTACCGGGGCGATTTTGCCTGCATGAATGGTATCTCACCCAAAATGGTTTTCGAAATACTAACAGGAGGCCGCTATGCTTAAAAAGATTGGCTATTTGCTGACGACTTTTTTCATGAAAAAGAATAAGCTTGTTTACTATGCTTCGGCGTTTGGAGGGCTTGCTGTTCCCCGTGTGTTTTTTGAGAAGCGACGGGAACGATTGTTGCGTAATGCTATTATTTATAACTCAGACGAGATAAAGTTCAGGGTAAACTATTACAATAAACTTTCGTTGCAAAAAGAACCAATTGGGCAACAAAGCATTGTAATGGACGATTTCAAATACGGCATTAAACCATCGGCTTATTTTTTCGACACCTACAAGCATCTGCGGTATTTCCCTTCTGAATGTAGATTTTCGTATCTTTTTGGAGATGTAACGACAGTACCTTCCGAGCCTTCGTTTGTGAAAAGCAGACCCATCAGTAACAATAATCATAATTCAATAATTTTGAAGCTTGACGCAGCCCGGCATTTCAATTTTATTCACGACCCAATTCCATTCCGAAAGAAAAAAAAATGTTTAATTGGTCGCTCAAATGTATATCAGCCTCACCGTGAGCTTTTTCTTGAGAAATATTTTGAACATCCGCTTTGCGATTTGGGTCAGGTGAATAGCCAAGGAGGAGGCAGAGAGCAATGGGTGAAGCCCAAAATGACCCTGGCCGAACATCTTGAATATAAATTCATTCTTTGTCTCGAAGGCAACGATGTAGCTACGAATCTAAAATGGGTTATGTCGTCGAATTCGGTAGCGGTAATGCCACGCCCAACGTACGAAACGTGGTTCATGGAAGGAACATTGAAGCCAGGAGTTCACTACATCGAAATTTCACCCGATTATGCCGATGTGGAAGAAAAACTAAACTATTATATTGAGCATCCCGGCGAGGCTGAGCAGATTATTGAAAATGCGCACCAGTATGTTAAAAAATTTCAGGATAAAAAGAAAGAAAAGTTAATTTCGTTGCTGGTTTTACAAAAGTATTTCGAAAAAACAGGACAGCTTACACCGAAAGCGTAAATAACAGAGCTTATGAATATTGGATTTGAAGCTAAAAGGGTATTTCATAATCGCACCGGGCTCGGAAATTACAGCCGTGATGTGGTGCGGATTCTGAGTAGCCATTTCCCCGAGAATAACTACTATTTATACAATCCCAGGCCTTCGGGCTTATACCCAAAAGTTGCAAGTCCGAACAATGTTCATGAGGTGTTGCCCCGAACAAAATTCGACCGTTTTTTTAAAAACCTTTGGCGTCAAAAAAGGGTTCAATGCGAGTTTCGACACGACAAAATTGATGTTTTTCATGGGCTATCGGGCGAAGTGCCTGCTATTACGAAGAAATCGGTAAAAGTAGTGGTTACCGTTCACGATTTAATTTTTATCCGATACCCGAAATTTTATTCCCGCTTCGACCGTGTGGTTCATAAACTGAAGGTGAAAAAAGCCTGTAATCGTGCCAATGTAGTGATTGCTGTTAGCGAGCAAACCCGTAAGGATGTGGTGGATTTTCTTCATATTTCACCCGAAAAAGTCAGGGTAATTTACCAGGGTTGTATGGATGTTTTTAGAAGAACCTATGGACAGAATGAAGTAGAACAAACCCGCATTAAATTCAAATTGCCCCCTTGTTTTATGCTGAGTGTTGGTACTGTCGAAGAACGGAAGAATATTTTAACTGTAGTAAAGGCCATTCAGGGGAGCGATAAACATTTGGCCATAGTGGGTGGCGAAACATCTTACAAACATGTAGTTAAGGCTTATATTGCCCAACACGAAATGGAAAATCAGGTGCATTTTCTTGACAATGTGAGCAGCACCGAACTGGCCATGTTGTATCAAAGTGCATGTTTAATGATTTATCCTTCGTTGTTCGAAGGTTTTGGTATCCCTATAATTGAATCGTTGTACATGAAAACTCCTGTTGTTACGTCAAAAGATGGATGTTTTAACGAAGCTGGTGGTCCGGGAGCTCTTTATGTCGATCCACAAAATATTGAAGAAATCAGAGAGGCAGTTACGTCCTTAATGGAAAATCGTGAGTTGCACGATAAGCTTGCCCTTCAGGGCTACGAATATGTGCAGCGATTTAACGACACTTACATTGCACATGAATTGATGCAGGTTTATAAAAGCCTTTCGTAAACTTAAATTCCTTTAAGGAAGTAGGCCATAAATACCCCCAGATAATTCCCAATGGCATAGCCTATTACACCTATTGTGATTCCCATAATAATGATGTTTTTGTTCTTCAAAGCACCGGCAACAACCGGAACAAATGGAGGTGAAGTTGATAACGCTGTAATGGTTATGATGGTTGTATCGGTGTCAATTTTAAAAATAGCCGAAAGGACAATATGTATAATCATTGAGCCGAAAACGGCAATCAACACATACAAAAATAGATTTAAGAATTCAATTTGAAAAATGGTGTGTAAATTGGCCATCGAAGCTACCGTAACGCAAAAAACCAAAATGAAATACATGCCCAGTTCAAAGGTTTTCTCAATTTTGTTGATTCTCGGAATCATACCTATGGCGATGCCCAGGGTTGTAATGGTTAGAATTACCGTAAGCATCTGAAATTCTTTGGGAACCATTAGGCTTAAACCACCGCCGATGGCAAAAATTGCAACGGCAATGCCAAGTGCTGCGCTTAGTGGCAGAATAGTCGATTTCTTAAATAAATCAATCAGGTTATTGGGCGCCTGGCTTTCTTTAAAAACATCAATTGGTCGTTTGTGTGTTCCTTTGCCATTAAAATGTGGAAGTATTTTGTTGAAAATACGTTGAGCCACGGTAATGAAAAAGAACAGCAACAATATGCCGGCAATCAAATCGTAGGTGTGCGTTAAAATGAAAATGTTGGGTTGCACATCAAGCGCTGTGGCCAGGGCTGCCAGGTTGGGGGTTCCGCCGGTGTAAAGGCCAACCATCATGCCCGAAACTTTCCACGATTCGTCAATGCTGTTGTGAAATAGAAGATGACCAGCTGCAACGCTAAGTAATAGCGAGAAAATAGCTATCGCCAATGAAAGGAAACCCGTTTTTAGCGATTTTAGCGAGTTGCGTATATTCAGCGAAAATAAAAGGAGCGGAATTGAAAGCGGAATAACAATTGTCATAACCAAATCCTGTGTTTGATGTATTTGGTTGAGCATCATGTCGCTGCTTGTAATAGTGCCTTGCTCAAGGTATTCCAGCGCTTTCTCATTTGGCAGGTAGGTTTGTCCGGCTAGTAAGTTGTGAAATACATTGCTGCCTTGTGGAAAAATGCCGGAATTACCAAGCAGTAAACCCAAAATGTAGGCCAGTACAACAGCGCCAATTTTCTTCATGGTTTTCGAAATGTGGCAGATGTAAAGAATTATCAGGGGGGTGATAAAATAGAATAAAAGCAGGTAAACCGTAGCCATATCGTTTTGATTAGTTGCCAGCAAAAATAACAATTTAGGTGGAATAGGTGGTGCTCGGACTTTCCTGGTTGCTTGTTCTTGTTTTTTTGACGGTTTTTTTTGCGCGAGGACGCATGCTAAATGCTATAAATAATAGGATGCCAGCCGAGATGGCCATTATGCTTATTTTAATATTCTCGGATTGTGGCATATTGAAAACCGCATATTCGCTGATGTTTTTATCGTAAGTAACCGACAGAAGTACCAGTAGATTGTTTAAGGCATGTACCAGAATAGCAAAGGGTAGCGAGCGTGTTTTTACCATAATCCATCCCAGCAGAAGTCCCAGGAAGAATGTGTAACTCATTTGCCACGGGTTGAGGTGGTAAGCCGAAAAAAGAATTCCCGAAAGTAAAATTGCATACCAGCTCCGGTAATTTCGCATCAGCCCGTGCATAATAATTCCTCTGAATAATATTTCTTCAACGATAGGGGCAAAAACCACCACCTTAAGCGCAGCACCCCAAAAACCAAAATGATTGTTTAAAATGCGTTCGAAGAGTTCCCAAAACCAGGGTGGTGCCGGTAATATCGATTCTATTTTTATGTTCAGAAAACCAACCAGATACTGCATCGCCGGCAACATAAGCAATATTGGAATTAGCAGTAAGGGGTTGAATCCTTTTAGAGCAAAAACACGACTGAATTTTTGGTGCGATTTTTTGTAGCCGTATATAAATATAAAAGCCGTGATGGAAAAACTCGACAGAAAACTAATCCATGGAGTCGAAAGCAAATTGGTGTCTTTGTTGTAATCGTACAGGGCAAGCGGAAAATCAACCAGCATTTCGAGCACCAGGTAAAGCACAAGCAAATGAATGGCTTCAATGGTTGTTGGGTAATATCGAATCCCTTGTTTTTCCATAAGGCGAAAATAGCAGATTTTAGTCAAAAAAATGGGCTGATGATAAAATCAACAACCCATTTTTGGATGAATGTTTAAAAAACGGTTTACAAATCTCTTTTTGCCAGGTAAAAATCAACCATTTCGTAGCTGCTTTTTTCGCGTTCTTCCATGGCTTCAACTGTTTTTGGTGGTGGAACTATCACTTTCTCACCCGGTTTCCAGTCAAGCGGAAGAGCTACGCCATGCTTGTCGCTGGTTTGAAGAGCAATAAGTACGCGCTTAATTTCGTCCATGTTACGACCTACGTTTAGTGGGTAGTACATAATTAAACGAATAATTCCTTTCGGGTCGATAAAGAATACCGCACGAACAGCAGCTGTGGCGCTTTCGTTTGGTTGTAACATTCCGTACATTTTCGACACCTTCATGCTGATGTCTTCAATAATTGGGAAATTAAACAGAACGCCTGTATTCTTTTTTACATTGTTTACCCAGGCCATGTGCGAGTGTATGCTGTCGATACTTAGCCCCATGAGCTTGGTATTCATGTTTTTGAACTCTTCGCTGTTTACAGCAAAACCGGTCATCTCGGTGGTGCATACCGGTGTAAAATCGGCAGGGTGCGAAAATAATATCACCCAGCTGTCTTTGTTGTAATCCGATAATTTGATGTTGCCATAAGTGGTAACTGCTTCAAAATCGGGTGCTTTGTCGCCAATTCTTGGCATTGAATATACTTCTTCTTCCATATTTTAAATTGATTTAAGTTTTATAATTTCAATCTGTGTACATGAAACAAGTAAATCAGTAAAAGGTTTTCAGGCTTGTTGAATTTTAATAAAAATAAATCGTGTTTTTGCTTGCTATTTCCTTTTAAATGTATTTATTTTGCGGTCTGTTTGAAAAAAGTGTTCGGAGTAAATCAATTAAGACATGTCAAAAGTTTGTCAAATAACCGGAAAAAAAGCGATGGTGGGAAATAATGTTTCTCACTCGAAACGCAGGACAAAACGTAGGTTTTATCCAAATTTGTTTAAGAAGAAATTTTACCTTCCCGAAGAGGATCGTTGGGTTACCCTAAACGTGTCGGCTGCTGGCCTTCGTACCATCAACAAAAATGGTATTGCCAATGCGCTTAAGGCTGCTAGGGAAAAAGGTTTAGTTGCTAACATTTAAAAAGGATAAGCAATGGCTAAGAAATCAAAAGGAAACAGAATACAGGTCATTTTGGAGTGCACCGAGCACAAAGAAAGTGGCATGCCCGGAACATCGCGTTATATTACAACTAAAAACCGTAAGAATACAACCGAACGGTTAGAGTTGAAAAAATATAACCCGATTCTGAAGAAAGTTACTGTACATAAAGAAATTAAATAAGTAAGATATGGCTAAAAAAGCAGTTGCATCATTACAAAAAGGAGCCGGTAAAGGTCACGCGAAAGTGATTAAAATGGTAAAATCGGAAAAAACCGGTGCATATACTTTCGAAGAAAGTATCGTAACCAACGACGATGTTCAGGCTTATTTTAAAAAGTAATGCCTTAAAATAATATTTGTATTAGAAGCTTTTACCTCAGGGTGAGAGCTTTTTTTATTTGTTAATATCGCATTCTCCGTTTTTTGCAGTTCTTATTTTTGAGTTTCATTCTGTATATTGCAGAAAAATTTTTAATCATGGGTATTTTCGGAAGTTTTACATCCAAAAAGAAAGAGCGCCTCGACCAGGGGCTGAGCAAAACAAAGGAAAGTTTCTTTGGAAAGCTAACACGTGCAGTTGCCGGTAAAGCAAAGGTCGATGATGATGTGCTTGATAATCTCGAAGAGGTGTTAATTACCTCGGATGTAGGGGTGAATACAACGCTTAAAATTATCGAACGAATTGAACAGCGTGTGGCTCACGACAAGTATATGGGTACAGGCGAGTTGAATCTGATTTTGAAAGAGGAAATTGCTTCGCTGCTCGAAGAAAATAATACCGAAGATGTTGATGGTTTCGATTTACCCAATAGCGACAATCCCTATGTTATTATGGTGGTTGGAGTTAATGGTGTTGGTAAAACAACTACCATTGGCAAGCTGGCTTATCGCTTTAAAGAGGCCGGGAAAAAAGTTGTTATCGGTGCAGCCGATACCTTTCGCGCAGCGGCTATCGAACAACTCGAAATATGGGCTCAGCGTGTCGATGTGCCTATCGTGAAACAGAAAATGGGCTCCGACCCGGCTTCTGTGGCTTACGATACGGTTGCCTCGGCTAAATCGCAGGGCGCCGATGTGGTTATTATCGATACCGCAGGTCGTTTGCATAACAAAGTAAACCTGATGAACGAGCTTTCGAAAATTAAGCGGGTAATGCAAAAAGTTGTGCCCGATGCTCCCAACGAGGTGCTTCTGGTTCTCGACGGCTCAACCGGTCAAAATGCCTTTGAACAGGCCAAACAATTTACCCTTGCAACCGAAGTTACAGCTTTGGCTCTTACCAAACTCGATGGTACGGCCAAAGGGGGAGTGGTACTTGGTATTTCCGACCAGTTTAAAATTCCGGTTAAATACATTGGGATCGGCGAAAAAATGGAGGACTTGCAGATATTCCGCCGCAAAGAGTTTGTCGATTCTTTCTTTACGAAATAGCCACCTGAAACCTGAAACTTGGAATCAAAAACCATCAATATCATCACACTGGGCTGCTCGAAAAACCTGGTCGATTCGGAGCGTTTAATGTGCCAGTTCGAAGCTGCCGGATTTACCGTTTTGTTCGATAGTAACAATGCAGCCGAAATCGTGCTTATCAATACCTGCGGTTTTATTCTCGATGCCAAAGAAGAATCGGTGGGAATGATTATGGATTATGTCGCGGCTAAAAATGCCGGCGAAATTCAAAAGTTATATGTCATGGGCTGCTTGTCGGCACGATATCGCGACGAGCTGACTGCCGAAATTCCCGAAGTCGATCGCTTTTTTGGCAAGTTCGATTTCGACGATATTATTCATGAACTTGGCATACAAAAACGAAAAGATTTGCTTTTCGATCGAAAACTGACAACCCCTTCGCATTTTGCCTATCTTAAAATAGCCGAAGGCTGCGATCGTACATGTGCATTTTGTGCCATACCGCAATTTACCGGCAAACATAAATCGGAGCCCATACCTCACCTGGTTGACGAGGCCCGAATCCTGGCGCAAAAAGGAGTGAAAGAACTGTTGCTTATTTCGCAGGAATTAACCTATTATGGAATCGACTTGTACAAAACCCGCAAACTGACAGAGCTGATTCGCGAACTTTCAAAAATCGATGGAATTGAATGGATCCGATTGCATTATGCTTATCCTGCAGGTTTTCCGCTTGAATTGCTCGACGAAATGGCGCAGAATCCAAAGCTTTGTAAGTACCTCGACATTCCGCTTCAGCATATCTCTACTCCGGTGTTGAAAAATATGCGCCGGAATATTACCGAAGAAGAAACCCGTCAGCTGGTGCGCGAAATACGACGCCGTGTGCCGGGTATAGCGCTTCGTACTACCTTTATGGTTGGCCACCCCGGCGAAACTGAAACCGAATTTAATCAACTACTCGATTTTATTCGTGAAATGGAATTCGACCGACTGGGCGTATTCCCCTATTCGCATGAGGACGATACGATTGGTTATAAAAATCTGGACGATGACATTCCTCACAAAGTAAAAGAACAGCGCGCCGAAAAATTAATGGATGTTCAACAGTCGATTTCCGAAAAAATAGCGTCCCAAAAAGTGGGAAGCATTCAGAAAGTTCTCATCGACCGGGTTGAAGGCGATTATTACATTGGACGCACCCAGTTCGATTCGCCCGAAGTGGATGGCGAAGTGCTTATTCAACATCCCGATTTAAAAATTGGCAACTTTTATGATGTAAAAATAACCGGTTCCGACCTTTTTGATCTTTTTGGGATTGTTGGCTAATTAAACCATTTCGGCTTTTCAGATGTTTATGGTAAGTTTTCCTTTTACAATTAATCTTCGGGCGTATGGAGTTTGCACTTGCCGGTCAATACTTTTATCGACAATATCGGTATGATCTCTGCCGGCTTTTTATCGATTCATCTTTGGCAAATCCATCATTTCAGTTTGTTGATGAGGATACTGTACTTCAATTTTCATCTCCAGTTTTTGAACATGGCTTTGGGGTGTTTGCATTAAGGGATAAAAGATTATATGGCGCCTTGTTGGCATTGCCTTTTTTGTTCGATTCTGTGGGTATGCAGGCTATACCTTCGAAATATCCAATTAAAAATTCGTTTTACATTGCAGGGCTAATGGTGCACGAAATGTTTCGGGGGCAGGGCATAGCGCAAAAATTACTACTTAAGTTTCTCGACGAAATTAACACCAATGAATACGCATATGTTTTTACCCGGGTATGGAAAGAAAACAAAGCAAACATGCAGCTGTATTGCGAAATGGGATTTTCGCCGGTGGCTGATATTGTACAAAAAAGTATAAAACCCGGTGAAAGTGATGTTCAGGTTTTTAGAGAAAAATACCTGGTTCGGGAGCTCAAGCCACATGAATAAAGCTTCATAATAATTCAAAATTAGGCATGCTGCTGTTTGTTTATGTTTGTATTGTCATATTTGATGGCATTTTATGGCAACAATGTTGTTTTATAGTTGAAAATGCAACCAAAATGCAACTAAAAGCAATGTAAAGCTATCATTTTATTTTTGGATAAAATAAGATACTACAGTGCTGTAATATCCGTTTCTTTAATATTTGAATTATATTTGTAACTCATTTTATTGTTTCAGCATGAAACGAGCATGTAAAAGTTGACATCCAGGAGAATGATTAAACATGCGAGTTCCATACGGCCTTAGAAAATAAACAATTATCGTATGAAAAATACTTCGCTTATATCTCTTTTTGTAGTGGTCGTTTTTTTAAGTCTTACCACTTGTTTAAATGCACAAAATCAATCGTATAACACTGCTCCGTTTTCAGAAAGCGATCGTGTTATTACCAAGAGCGTGCCCAATTTATACTTGTCACCCGATTCGTCGTTGGCCAATCGTGCCTTAGCTGTTTATGCCGATGATCGTTTGAATGAAATGCTTGAAATTTCAAAGGAAGAAAATAAAAGGAACAATGGCATTACGGGTTTTCGGGTGCAGGTATATCAAGGCGATAAAGATCAGGCTTACGAAACCAAAGCCGAATTTTTGCGCAACCATCCCGACTACGATGTGTATGTTTTATTTAAAACACCCGATTTCAGGGTGCGGGTAGGCGATTGTCGAACACGAAGCGAAGCAATCAAGATTAAATATTTAATTGAAAAAGATTTCCCAAACTCTTTCATTGTTGAAGACAAAATTAACTTTCCGAAGTTAAAAAAATGAATAAGCTGGGAAATCGGCATGGCGCAGATAAAAAATGAGTGAACTAATTAAACACGAGTGTGGCGTGGCAATGATCCGATTGCTGAAGCCACTGGAGTTTTACAAAGAAAAGTACGGTACTTGGATGTATGGCCTGAACAAGCTGTACCTCTTGATGGAAAAACAGCATAATCGAGGACAAGATGGGGCAGGATTGGTTTCGCTGAAAATCGATAATACTCCAGGGCAGGAATACCTCGACCGATACCGTTCGGTAAAACAAAACCCCATAAAAGATACTTTCGACCATATTTTTAAGCAATATAAGAAAGCCGAAAAAAAACACTCGCTGAATTTTTTCGATCCACAATGGGCTAAGACTCATTTACCTTTTGCCGGAGAAGCTTATCTGGGGCATTTGAGATATGGTACTTTTGGGCGGAATTCGATTGAATTCGTTCATCCGGTTATGCGACAGAATAATTGGCGATCTCGCAACCTGGTTTTGGCCGGCAATTTCAACATGACCAACACCGATGAACTTTTCGAAAGGTTGGTAGAGCTGGGGCAGCACCCAAGCGCTTATACCGATACGGTTACCGTACTCGAAAAGCTTGGGCACTTTCTCGACCAGGAAAACGAGTTGCGCTTTAGACAATACAAAAACGAAGGATATTCAAACAAAGATATTTCGCCGCTGATAGAGCAAAATCTTGACATTCAGCAGATTCTCGAAAACGCATCGCGCGATTGGGATGGGGGCTATGCCATTGCTGGTATGATTGGTCATGGCGACTTGTTTGCTACCCGTGATCCGTGGGGTATCCGTCCTGCTTTTTATTATCACGACGATGAAATTGTAGTAGTAGCTTCTGAAAGGCCGGTTATACAAACGGTAATGAATGTTAAATATCAACAGGTTGCTGAACTTGAGCCGGGGCAGGCACTAATTATAAAGAAAGATGGAAGCATTTCGACCAGAATTGTACGCGTACCTCATCAACGTAAAGCATGCTCGTTTGAGCGAATTTACTTCTCGCGAGGCAGCGACCGTGATATTTACCACGAACGCAAACAATTGGGGCGTTTGTTGTCGCCTGCGATTCTCGAAAAGGTAAATTATAATTTTACGGATACGGTTTTTTCGTATATTCCCAATACGGCCGAAACGGCTTTTTATGGAATGATGGAAGGCGTTCGCGAACACCTGCTCGATTGGAAAAAACAACAGATTAAAGCACTAAATGGAGATTTGAGCGAGGAGAAAATTGTTGATATTATTTCGGTTGAACCGCGCATGGAAAAAATTGCCATAAAAGATGTAAAACTGCGTACTTTTATTTCTGGCGATAGCGGACGAAACGACCTCGTGGCTCATGTGTATGATGTTACTTATGGTGTTGTTAAAAATGAAGTGGATACCCTGGTTATTATCGACGATTCAATTGTGAGGGGTACTACGTTAAAACAGAGTATATTGCGAATACTCGATCGACTTCACCCCAAAAAGATAATGATTG
The DNA here is from genome assembly GCA_016930365.1 of Prolixibacteraceae bacterium. Taxonomy (GTDB): domain Bacteria; phylum Bacteroidota; class Bacteroidia; order Bacteroidales; family Prolixibacteraceae; genus Roseimarinus. Next base: position 12,960 of record JAFGGY010000031.1, read on the forward strand.
TTTCGTCGGCTCCTCAAATCAGATACCCCGATTGTTATGGTATTGATATGGCCGAGTTGGGAAAATTTGCTGCTTTTAATGCAGCAGTAGCTTTGTTGAAAGAAAACGGACAGCAAAGTTTGCTCGATTCGGTATATGAAAAGTGCAAAGCGCAGCAGAATTTGCCCAAAGAAGAAATTGTAAACTATGTGAAAGAGATTTACAAGCCATTCACCGACGAGAATATTTCAGTAAAAATGGCTCAAATGCTTAAACCCGACGATTGCCATGCTGATGTGGAAATTGTTTACCAAACCATCGAAAACTTGCATGCAGCTGCGCCAAATCACACCGGCGACTGGTATTTTACGGGTAATTACCCAACGCCGGGTGGAAATAAGGTTGTAAATACGTCGTATGTGAATTACTACGAAGGTCGTGACGGACGTGCGTATTAAGTTTAGCTTAATGCGTAATAATCAGTGAATTGTTCTCTTTGTTTGAGAGGTATGTTTCGATGTGACGGTCTTTTTTTGCTTCATAAATATCGGCAATGGTTAAAATAATCCCGGTTTCTTCTACATTTCCGAAATGATCGTTTACAGCAGTTCCAAAGGTTTTCATTGTGGGCGAAAGATTCATGTAAGCATTAACAAGTGGAGGTATGTTTTCGCCGCAATCGCGTACAATTTTTGACAATACCTTGTAATCTTCTTTAAAATCGTTGCCTTTGTACTTATCGGCAATACCCGAAAAATCAATTTCGAGTCGATAATTTGGTTTGGGATATACCAATTCTTCGTTGTCGAAAAAGTGTTTGCGCATAAAATACAGAATGTGGTTTCGCGCGGTAACATTGAAGTGAGTGTACATTGTTACTTTCCCAAAAAAGTATTTAATTTCGGGATGATCGACGGTTAATGCGCCCAGCCCATCCCATAGGTTATCGAGGGCAAAAAGTGCCTTCGCACCAGCTTTACTCGACTGGTATTCGGGCTGCACAAACGAACGCCCAAGTTCCATGGTATGTGGCAGATATTTTTCGTTGAATTCATCGGTAAAATGAAACATACGTGCGGTAGCCAGGTTTGGTTCGCCATTATCGGTGTACCCCAGTTGGTTACACAATATATATCGATAACCACCCAGTATCTCTTTGGCATCGGGATCCCATACAATTAATTGCTTGTATGGCATTTCGGCTGTGTCGTAGCTGTCAATGTCGGTTTCTTTACCTGTACCACCACCGGCCTGACGGAATGTAATTTCTCTCAGTCGCCCAATTTCCTGCATGATGTTGGGTGAGTTATGTGCTGTTGCAATGTATATTTTGTTTCCGCCTTTATTGGTGTTGCGCATAAACTTATCGTCGGTAAGCTCTGCCTCAATGAGTTCGGTTGGTATTTTCGAAATAATTTCTTTCATAATAATTTTTCTTCAACGTGTGCAAATATAATGCTTTATTGGTTAGCGAGCTCTCTCTCTTATTTGCTTTTTGCCAGTTTGTAAGTCTCCCTTTTTATAAATTGTGCCCATTCTATAGGCTTTTTTGTTTTATCGAAAGTAGTAAATGCTAAAGGTTTTCCAAAGCGTATGGTAAAAGTTTGATTTTTGTGTTTGAACATTTCGTCAACAAGAAACATCATTTCAATGTTAAATTTAATTTTCAGAATTTTACGGATGTTGGCCAACCTGTAAAAGCGGTTCGAATTCCGCCCGCCAAAATGAATAGGCACTACATCCAGTTTGTGTTGAACGGCTTTTTGGATGAAATGTTTTTGCCATTCGAGATCTTCAATCACTCCCTTCGTTTTTCGCGAGCATAAACCTGCCGGAAACATTAACACATGGTCGCCCGATTCGTATAAGTCTTCTACTAGTTTTATCGAATCGCGTGCCTGGCCTCCCACTTTATTTACCGGTACAAACCATGGGCGAAGTGGACTCACAGCCATCAAAAAGTCGTTGATGATAACACGGGTTGTGCCAAATCGTTCGTTTAATATTTTTAGGAGAAGTACACCATCGAGGCCGCCTAGCGGATGATTGGAAACAAACATGTACCGCCGGTTGAATTCAAGTTTATCAGCCCCTTCGATGTTGAATTTAATGTTCAGCCAATCGATTGCTGCTTCGATAAATGCTGTTCCTTCCAGATGACCGCTGTCTCTTAAAAAATCATTTATCTCTTTTAGGTGGAGTAGTTTTTCCAGCCATTTGTAAACAAAACCGGGTAGTTTGCGGGCAAGTTTAGGACTTTTGCCTCGTACAAGTTCCCTTATATCAATTGGTTCGAGATTGTTGCTTTGTTGTTCCCCCGCCATGTGTAAAATTTTAAGCGACGAAAAGTACAAAATTTTTTAAAAATACGAAGCGCGAATAGCAATTTCTTGAACAGACTGATGATGATTAAAATTATTGAGAGTGGTTAAGAAGTGTAGTTGTCTGTAACTATTTTGTTTTGACCGTCGAATGGCAAGGTTTAAATATTTAACAATAAAAAGTAGGCTAATTTTATGATTTTAGTCCATGTTTTTGTAATTTTGTCGAACATTCCCAAATAATTATTTATTTCCTCATTTCATAAATAATTATTGTTTTCCTCAATTAAAAATGTAATCCATTTTTATCTCCCTTCCTCTCTCTTGCGGAAGGGAGTTTTTTATTTTAAGCAAAAATATTCCAATTAGAAATAACGTGGCGATAGTATTCGTCCGGTTCTCTGGCGAATGGTGTAGCTGATAAATATTTCGTGGGTTCCCGAGTTGTAACTGCTCAGTCGCGAGTTGTTGTAGTCGTATGAGTAACCCAGTTGTAACCCTTCGGTTACCGTCATTCTGAAATGGGCGCCCAGAGCATCGCCAACACGGTATGTAAATCCAGCCCATACCCGTTCGTACATAATGGCAGTGGCTGTAAGGTCGATCGAAAAAGGTGCGCCGTTTACCATACGAAACATGGCAGTTGGTTTAACTTTCACAATAGGGTTTATGTCGAAAATTGCACCACCGGTGAAAAACAGGTGTCGTTCTTCTCGGCCAACCAACTCGTAGGTGTTTTCATTTTCTGCCAAGCTGTTTCGTATCAATTTTGGTATCGAAAAGCCCAGGTAAAACTTGTCAGTATAATAAAAGACTCCGACACCAGTATTGAATAAAAATTTGGTGGTTAGCGGTGACAGTGCTACCCACCAGTCGTAATCGTTCATAGTGAGCCCCTGTAAATCTTTTACATAGTAATTGAATCCGGCTTTCAGCCCAAGCGAAAGCTGTGCATTATCAAAGTCGAGATGGTAGGCGTAGTCGGCATATATTCCGGTTTGCGACAAAGGGCCGATATCGTCGTACATAAAGGTGAATCCAACACCGGTGGTAAAATCCATAAAGGGTGAGGTAACCGAAATGGAAGTGGTGGTTGGCTGCCATTCAACGCCTACCCACTGTTTACGAAATATTCCGTTTACATTTAGATTTCCAAAAGTACCGGCATACGCAGGATTAATCAGTACCGGATTGTTCATGTACTGGGTAAACATCGGATCTTGCTGGCTAAAGCTTTTAAGACTTGCCAGCATTACCAAAAAGAGGACAATATGTTTGAGCAACTGTTGCTTCATATTTTGTTGTCTATATTATCGTTCGAGGAATAAAGCACCTGCTTTTTCCTTGTCGCCATACTTCAGTATGTAATAGTAAACACCAACAGCCAGTTTTCTTTTACCTACTGAAGTGTTTATGTTGGAATATCCATCCCATTCGTCGTAATAGCCTTCTTGTTCAAATACTTTGTTGCCCCAACGGTTGTAAACAATAAAGTGATTGTCAGGGTATCGTTCGAGGCCATGTATGGTGTATTGATCGTTGTCGCCATCGTTGTTGGGGGTAAACAATTGCGGCGGCGAAATTAAATCTTTCACATTGATGAATACCAGGGCGGTATCGCATATTTGGTAATAGTCGCAAACGGTATAATACAACGAGTCATCGCCTTCGTATTCGTTGTCGGGTATATAATTAAGGCTGTAGTCGCTGTTAATCGTTACGACTCCGTTGTAGGGGTATTCAATAAGCTGAATCGTAGCTGGCAGCATGCGCGTTGAGTCGTTTGCCAGAACATTTATGTCGCTTATTTCATTCATACCCACGGTAACGTAGTCGTCAATGGCCAACGAGTTCCATATTTCGTCGCGATCGAGAACGCCGTTGTTGTCCAAATCCTGCATCTGGTCGCAACTTGGAATGCCATCGCCATTGTCGTCGTCGTCGAGGTAATTTGGTATTTTATCTTCATCGAGGTCGAATCCGATTCCACCAAACTCAATTTCATCGGCTGTGGCCATGCAGTCGTTGTCATCATCGTTGTCGAGATAATTAGGAATGCCGTCGCTATCGGTGTCGTCGTTGGTTGGGTCGCCGTCGTCGTCGATGTCCTCGTGTATGGTAAGTATTCCGTCGCCGTCATCATCTACATCGCGGTAGTTGGGTATGCTGTCGCCATCGGTGTCGTCGTTGCAGGGGTTGCCGTCACCATCCAGGTCTTCGATATAATCGGCCACGCCATCGAAATCCGAATCGCGCGTGGAGTCAATTACCAGGGTAATGTATACCTGTGCCGTGTCGGAAGCGAGGCCAAAAGTGTCGTAGATAAGGTACGAAAATGTGTCGATGCCAACGGTGCAGTTAAACGGACTGTAAACTACTTCGCCGGTTTCGGCTAATACTTGCAGGGTGCCCAGTTTTGCCGAGTCGCCGATTGCCAGCGACGTACTGTCGAGCATGCCTTCCGGGTCGTATGAGTTATTCCATAAGCGATACACACTGTCGGTTTCGAATGTGGCATCAACATAGAGGTCGTTGGCTATCGGAGGAAGATTTTCGCGTACATCGACATAAACCCAGGCCGTAGCACAATTCGTCGGTTCGGTATGGGTACACACCCTGTATTCGAACGAGTCGGGGCCAAAAAAGCCCGGATTGGGAATGTAGGTGAATGTGCCATCGCCTGTTGGTATGCTGTTTCCGTTTTCGGGGTCGGTTAAGGTAACCAGCGATGCGGTATCGCGAACATCGAGTCGGTCGATGTCGTTGCTAAACACGTCAACCGGCACTTCGTAACCGTTGTAAAGCACAACATAATCGTCGATTGCTAAAAAGTCGGTTTCGGGTTCAATTTCGAAAGGGAAAGCCATGGTGTTGGAACATCCGTTGCTGCCGCTTGCGTAAACGGTAAGATAATAAAAGCCCGGCATTTGCCAGGCAACTTTAATTTCGTTCTCGTTTCCCGGTGTCGCGGTAAGTTTAACCGAACCGGCTTCGGCGGGTGTTGTGAGCTGTGCATCAGTAAAAACCCGCCATTCGTAATTCGTAATGTCGGGTTTTTTATCGATTGAATAGTTTCCGACATCTCCTTGTTTTAGGGTGTAAAGAGGTTGGGCAGCTATATCGATAGCCGCCAAAAGTATAAGCATCAATAATGCTGTGAACTTTTTCATCCTCCTCTTCTCCACTCCTGAATGTTGTTACCAACCTTTAATCGTTGCTGCCAAAGCCGGTAATTTCGGGCATGGCCTCAATAACAAAGTTATCGGTGTTATCACTGTTTTTACCATCGGTATTGCTGTTGCTGTCGGTGGCATTGCTAAGCTCGAAATTGATATCGAGGTTAACGCCCTGCTGGTTTGTTACTTCAACCTGTACCAGTAGGTAGTCTTCGTCAGCATCAACCGCCTGAGTTCCGCTTAGGTTTGTGCCCGAATAAAGCTGCGTTCCGCCGGCATCGGTCATGGTAATGTTTACCACGTTAAACGGATTGCCCAAAGCCTCGTACAAGGTGTAGTCGAACGACCATCCAACTAGCGAAAACTCACGCTCAACGCGATAGGTGATGGTTGTAGTACCAATATCGGTATGCCCTCCTGTACCTTCGCTGTAAACCGGGTTTACAATTACCGGACAGTCGGAATCCAGCACATCACTACCTGGCTCACCTGGAATGATTGTTCCTGGTGTTACCGAGCCGGTTACGTTATATACCAGTGCGTTAAATTCAGACGCAATTTGTACACGCAGCGCCATGCGGTTGGTACATTGTGTCTGGTCGTCGTCAACTTCTACAAATACATAATACGTTTCGGCATCTTGAACCGTAGCTCCCCAAGTGATATCTACGTCGTAAACGGCAGTACCTTCAAGCTGATCAGTTGAACTGTTGTAACCCGTTGTAACAAAAGTATAGTCAGTGCCATACAAAGCTTTGCTTACACCGCTTGCATCAGTAGCCACATACCAACGTACCTCGTTCGGGTCACCATTATCGGTAACCGTAGCTGAGTAATTGTGCGTATTGCCCGGCATGGGGTTCAAATAAGTTGAGCTTTGCCCAAACGTAGTAACCACCAATAAGGTTAAAAATATGGTTATAAATAGTTTCATATAAAAGACCAAAAGCCCCCTCCAACTCCCCCCTATGGGGGAGAGAGAAAAGCTTCGTTGTTACTTTTTTTAATATATAAGCCTCTCCTGCTTCCCCATTAGGGGAGGTAAGAAGCTTTGTCTTTACTTTAATTAAACTTTACCAACGTTTCAAACTTTGGTAAAGATCTTTTTTTAGAACGTTACCCTACCGAACTTGCAGCCTGCAATCCCCCCTTTAGGGGGATAGGGGGTTACACCCCGCCCATTCCTTCGATCAGCGGCATAATTTGTATGGTATGCGTTGCTGCATCGTTGGCCGGGTTACTGTCGGTCAGGTTGGTGTCTGACTCTTCTTGTCCGCTTAGCTGTAAGGTAACATCAAGGTCGTAGCCCGGTGCGTTTTGTATCGACACGGTTACAATTACCTCATCATCGTCGCCATTTACCGTATAACGGTTTGCCCCATCGGCTGTAAGCTCGCCCGAGTTGGCTCCTTCAACGGTGATAATCACGTTGTCGAGTCCCAGATCGGGGTCAACCATCAATTGTGGTATAAACGACCAGCTATAGGTTGAGCCAACGGCCATTGGATTTTCGGTTCCGTTTTGACGGGCTACCCTGAACTCCAGTTTGGTAGCGCCGGCCGAGTACAAATCGGCTTCGGCCACAAAACCATCCTGACTGTCGGTTGCCGGACAACTAATGGTATTGTCAACCGGTACGTTTTCAGCCATTAGGTCGAAACCGGGATATTGAGGTGTAATTTCCAGACGGATGGTGTTTGAGCACCCACTGGAAGCCGTAGCCTCGAGCCATAAATAATAAATATTGGCAGCCGCCCCGTTATTCCATTGAATGGTAGCCGTGGCCAGGCCATCCGTGTCAACTTCACCACTAACATCACCCAGAAAGTCAAACTCCGTGGTTGTTGCATCGTCTAAAACGCCACTCCCGTCAATGTTGGAAGCCACGAAAAAGACATAGTCCACCCCCGGCGTTATACCATCGCAGGTATAATCGTGCACCGTACCCTCGTACGGCTCGGTAAGCGAACCCTGTGCCATGGCTGCCGGCACCAGGGCCAGCAGCATGAACACGGATAAGATGGTATGTTTTAAGTGGGTCATGATGTTTGATTATGGATTTACAAACGAACCAATAGAAGGAGTGCGATTGACTGTAACTATATCCTCATTGTTGTCTGTTACTGTTTCATTGAAAGAAGCATTTGATGCTGTCATTGTAATCGAAGCTCCAGATTCAATTGTGCCAGTAATTGTTTCTACATCTAATCCAGTCGTTGTGTTAAATGTTATTGTGAAACTTTCGGTCGTACCACTTGCAGCATTTGCATTTGAAACTACACCCGTTGCTTCATCAAATGTTCCACTACCTCCATATGAAATTAGATAGGTATTAAAAGATGTTTCTCCGTCAACTGGTATGTCTAATGTATAAGTGTAAGTATAATCATTAGATCCAGTATTTGTAATTGTAGGTGTTACATCAAATGATATTTCATTTGTTGAACCCAAAGAAGCTGCTTCATTATTTGTATTATTAGTCGTTTCTTGGCAATATTGATCCTCATCTGCTACAATAGCCAGATCAATGGTAGGATCAGCTAAAACTGTAATTTCGTATATTATCCAGTTTGAACATCCATTGGTGCCTTGATCTGAAATTTCTACGGTCAATGTATCCAGCCCAATAGTTGCAGAAGTACTAAATTTTATGTTAAAATTAGCAACATAATCATCACCTACAGGTGCTGTGAGAGGAGTTCCTGTGACAAAACCACTATTAATTGTGATTGTTTCCGATGCGTCTCCTGCGTAGTCAATAATTACATTAGCCGCAGTATTTACAACTTTTATTCCATTGAGGTTATAAGTGTATGTACCTCCTCTATAAACTTCTGTTTCATTCACTGCCATCGCCGTCCCGGCTACCAAAGCCAGCCCAGCCATCATCATTAAAGTAAAAATTAATTTTTTCATCGTTTTTTCTTTTAAAAGTTTTACAATTTGTTTCTGTATTTATTTCTTGTTTGTTTATTATTATAGTTCCTGAGTGCCTGAGTTCCTAAGTGCCTAAGTGTTTTTGTCAGTTGTTTTGTAATTAATACACTAATGACTAATGCTGGGAGCTCAAGCGACCAGTCCCGGTCTTGCATAGGGAACTAATGACTCCCGATTTATCGGGTTAGGGTGGATTGCCGCGGCACGTTCCGGCCGGTGGCCTGATAGTGTAATGGCCGGCACGGGAAACGGATTTCTCCCGCGCCGTGGCCATTACCTGTAAAATGGTAATTGAGGAAAACAGTGTCGAATGGTCGTGTGTGTGAGGAGGCCATTCAACCATGTGAGAACTGCTGTAAGCGTATGTTGTTGCAGAAATACTGCTGCACAAATGCTTAAGAGCTTGTATGGTGTTTGTTGTATGATTATTTAAACCGCAGAGGCGCAAAGGCGCAAAGGGTTTTGTATGTTCATGCTTGTTGTCACAGGGAATGCTGAGTTTTCCACAGAGAATGCTAAGTTTATTATTTCGGTGTTTCTCTGTGCTTTCTCTGAGAACACTGTGGTTTAATGGGTAGGCAACAGAACCACATTTAGGCGAATGTTCTTCACCTAATAGCGCTTTTTCAAAAACACGGTGCATTTGCCTTGTGTTTTTAATCTTGTTTGTTCTCCCTTTTCCTGTCCCCATTTTGTAAAAATGCATTAAATATTAGTCAATGCCAAATAGCATGCTGCTAAATTACAATAAGTTAACGGGAAATTATCGTGTGGAAATATACATTATCTATACAAGCCCGGCTGAATGTGATATTTGAGCCTAAAGCCCCGTCGCGCTGCAAAAGCGAATGTCGATTCTGAATTTTTGTCCTCACGGTTTTTGTTTTCCTCGTTTGTTATTGTTGATAAATGGCGGTAGTCCTCACTTACAGCCACTTTCCGTTTACAAAGTAACAAAAAATAAAGACAAAGTTTTATGACTTATCATAAATTTCTACAATAATTTGACAAAAGAGCCTATATTTTTGATGAATGACGCTTTTGAGTTGATAAACGTACAGATTTGTTTGACGAATGAAGGTTTGTGGAAAGATGGAAAGATGGATAATTGGGAAAATGGAATAATGGAATATTGGAAAAATGTAAAATGATGGGGATATGGGGTGTTGGGGTGTTGGAATAATGGAATAATGGAAAGATGAAAAATGATGGAAATCTGGAGTGTTGGGGAACTGGGGAGTTGTGGCAGTTGAAGGTGCTATTGTCTTCTGTTGTTATCAATTATTTTCTATTGTCTCCAATCGTTTTCTATTGCCTTCAATTGTTTTCATTCGTTTCCTATTGTTACCCATGGATAAATTTCAAAACTCTCACGTGAGTATCATAGAACAACAAAACCTCCCATGCCATGCATAAAAGGTTTTTGTTTTGTCGGGGTGACAGGATTTGAACCTGCGACCCCGTCGTCCCGAACGACGTACGCTACCGGACTGCGCTACACCCCGAACAAATATTTATATTGTGCTGCAAAAATATATAATTTCAGTTAAAAAGCGGAAATAATTTAATGTATTTTGTGCGAAACATCGATGCCTTGTGGTAAGAAGGTTTTCGCAAAGGTGGGGTTGGAATTCGAACCTGAGACCCTCCCGATAAATCGGGATACAGTACCGGACTGTGCTATACCCCGAAAATATCTATGAGTTAATAAGTTGTAACAAAAAAAGAGA
>JAFGGY010000032.1 GCA_016930365.1 Prolixibacteraceae bacterium
AAGGTGCGGTAGTTCAGTTGGTTAGAATATCGGCCTGTCACGCCGAGGGTCGCGGGTTCGAGTCCCGTCCGCACCGCATTAAAGAGATTTTCTATACAGGAGGTCTCTTTTTTTGTTTTATAGAGTGTTTTATGCACTTTTGATAATTATGATACATGGTTTTACTGCCTTACTTGATGTATCTATGGTGGTTTTTGATTAATTGCATGTTTTTTACCAATGCTTTTTATAAATTTATATTCGTTTTTAGTCGAATGTAACGACTAAAGCATGGTATTAATCCTGAAAATGCATGTTATGAGAAAATTTATCTGGTTTGTTGTAACGTTTTTCTTAAGTGTTGGTTTGTATGCCCAACAAGTTGTTTTAAAAACTGAACTTGAGAAATTGCCCGGTGTAGTATCTGTTCAATCTTTCGAAGGACATACTTTTTTCGAGAATAACTATGAAGTAATGATTGAACAGTATCTCGATCATAGAGATCCTTCTGCCGGTAAGTTTCAGCAACGTGTTTTTGTGTCGGAATATAATAAATATAGTCCTGTTGTATTTGTTACTGAGGGGTATGTGGCCGATTATGCATCGCGCGAATCGTATATAAATGAATTAAGCAACATTGTGCATGCTAACCAGGTGGTGGTCGAACATCGATATTTTGGGAAATCGATTCCCGAAGATGCTGGTTGGGAGTATCTTACCATCGAAAATGCAACTGCCGATTTGCATCGGATTTATACCATGCTGAAGAAAATATTTAGCTACAATAATAAGTGGATTGCAACTGGAATTAGTAAAGGTGGTCAAAATACTATTGCTTATAAGGCCTTTTATCCCAACGATATGGATATTTGGGTTTCGTATGTTGGGCCGGTAAATTTTGCAGTTGAAGATAAACGGATGTCTGATTTTTTGGAAAACGTAGGTTCCAAATCGTGTCGCAAAAAAATTGAAGATTTTCAATTGGCTGTTTTAAAAAAGCGCGATTCAATTGAAGTGTGGATCGATAGCCTTTCGACGGCAAATAAATATACCTATGCTATCCCTGTTTCCGAGGTACTCGACTTTTGTGTGCTTGAGTATTCGTTTGCTTTTTGGCAGTGGGGGCGCGATTGTGCTACTATTCCATCTGATACCTTGCCTGCACGTGAGCTTTTTACTCATTTAATTGAGGTAAGTAGCCCCGATTACTTTTCGAATGAGGGTACTGAACCTATTAAAGCTTTTTTTGTGCAAGCAGTAAAAGAATTTGGCTATTACGGATACGATACCAGGCCTTTTAGCGACTATCTAAAAATTGAAACAGCTAAGAATTATATTCCACGTGTTTTCATACCTGATGTTGAATCGATGAAATTCTCGAAAAAAACATCCAAATTCATCAATAAGACCATCAAAAAAGATGGCGAAAATTTAATTCTTATTTATGGCGAATACGATCCATGGACAGGTGGGGCACTTGAAGAATCGTCGCGAAGCAAAGCCCGTTGGTTTGTTAAGCCCAAGGGTTCGCACCGAACGCGTATCGATAATATGTCGTATGCTCAACAAGCTAAAATTTATATATTGCTCGAAACCTTGTTGGAAGAAGAATAAAAAAAAGCCCGATTTTTTCGGGCTTTTTTTTATTCTTCCAGGCTGTCAATGTATTCGGTTTGTTGCCTTACCGAATCTTCGTGAATCAATTGGAAGAGTATTTTTATAAATGTGTCGTTTAGTTGAAGTTTGCCTGCTGTTTCGAGCCGGTTGTTCATCATTTTTGTCCATCGGTCGATTTGAAGTGCCATTACGTTGTTGTTTTTCTTGTATTCGGCAATTTGATTAACAATCTCGCTGCGTGCCGATAAGAGTTCCATTAATTCAGTGTCGAGTGTGTCGATTCGGTTTCGCAATTGTTCCAGTTTGTTACCAAATTCGACATCGTCGGCGGTTTGTTTTCGTATCACCAGTTTATCAATCATTTTAAATAAATCGGCTGGAGTGAATTGCTGTGCGGCATCGCTAAGCGCACACGATGGATCGATGTGCGACTCAACCATTAGCCCGTCAAACCCCATGTCGAATGCTTTTTGAGAGATTTCTCCAACAAGTTCGCGTTTGCCGGCAATGTGGCTGGGGTCGCATATTATGGGGAGGTTGGGCATGCTGCGGCGTAGCTCAATGTAGGTTTTCCATCCCGGGTAGTTTCTGTATTTGGTTTCCTGAAACGGCGAAAAACCCCGGTGAATGCCAACCAGTTTTTTCAGTCCAACGGTGTTTAATCTTTCTATAGCACCCATCCATAACGATAAATCGGGGTTCATGGGATTTTTAACCATTACTACTTTGTCTGAACCTTTCAGTACATCGGCAATTTCCTGAACCACGAATGGGCTGGTGGTTGAGCGAGCGCCAATCCATAATACATCAACATCGGCCTTGAGACATTCTTCGGCGTGTTGTGCGTTGGCTACTTCGGTGCCAACCATCAGACCGGTTTCGTCTTTAATTTTTTTCATCCATTCGAGGCCAATGCTCCCAATACCTTCGAACGATCCGGGGCGAGTTCGTGGTTTCCATACTCCACCGCGTATTACGTGTACACGTTTGTCTTTGGCCAACTCGCGGGCTGTACTTAATGCCTGTTTTTCGGTTTCGAGGCTGCAAGGGCCTGCAATAAGCAGCGGGTATGGCGTTTCGGGCATCCAGCTACTCAGCGGTTTAATGTCTAAATCCAGTTTCATTGTCTGTATTTTTTTGTGATTATTTAGTTGTCTGTTTGTTATTTTATTTTGTGTAGAGTTTAGTGGTTGTCGATTTTTTTCGAACAAGATTTTTGGTTTCTCCATTTAGAATATCTCGAAGTCGATTTGCATTTTTCATCAGTTCGTACATGTGTTTTTCGTCTTTAGATAAAAGGCTTTCTTTAAAATCTTCGAGATGTTTAATGTAAACATTCAGCGATTCAACCACATAGTTCTGGTTTTGTTTGAAAATGGGTCCCCACATTTCGGGCGAACTTTTTGCTAAGCGTGCGGTTGACTGGAAACCACCACTGGCCAGGTCGAAAATGATTTGTCGGTCGCTTTCGGCCAATACTGCATTGGCCAGAGCAAAAGCAGTGATGTGTGGCAGGTGCGATACTTGTGCGGTGGTGTGATCTTGTTCGTCGGAACTCATGTAAGCTATATCCATACCAATGGTGTGGAAAAGTTTTTCGATGAGCGCAAGGTGTTGTGGCCTGCTTCTTTCCTGGTCGCAAATTATACATATTTTTTCATTGAATAGTCCTTCGATGGCAGCTTCAGGTCCAGAGTTTTCGGTACCCGACATGGGGTGAGCAGCTACATAATTACCGCGCAATGGATGGTTTTTTACACTTTCGCTGATTAGTTTTTTGGTTGAACCTACATCGGTAATTGTGGCCGATGGGCTTATTTGATCAAGCAGAGTAGGTAGAAGCTGTTGGATTTTGTCAACCGGTATGGCTAAAATAACAATATCGGCCTGTTTTAAGGCTTCGTTTAGCGGCTGTGTTTCGTCAACCAATCCAATTTCGATGGCTTTTTTGCAGTGTGCCGGGTTACTGTCAACCCCGGTAATATGGGTGGCAAAACCGGTTTTGCGAATATCTTTTGCCATCGAACCACCTATTAAACCTAAACCTATTATGGTAACTCTCATTGTATGATGTTTTTTATTTTTCGTAAAATGGTAAAAAAAAAGGGCTCCGTTTCCCGGAACCCTATAAATTGTATCTTTCAGTTTAAGCAACACAAATCTACACGATTCCGTAATTGGTACCGAAATAAAAATAAAAGTAGAAATATGTGCTAAAAGCTAGTTTCATCGTAAATAATTATTCATAATTGAATTTGATTTTGCAAATATAGGTTTTTATCCTGTTAAAACAACAAACTGTAAGATTTTTGTCGCCTAAATAATGATTTTGTTAATATTGGAGCGGTTTGGCTTATAGTTGAGAAGATATGCTTGTTCGAAAAAATGGAAAAACTGAAAATTTGTCTTATTGTTTTGATATGTAATGACATAAGTTCGTTTCTTGTGTCTGTGTTGATTGTTTTTTGTGTCATTTTTTCAGTATTGTATGGTTGGTATTTAGTTTGAAATAGCCAAAGTGAAAAAATGAATGTTTAACTAAAAAATAGGAGGATTTAGCCATGACATTAGCACGTAGAACAAACAACACATTTCCATCGTTTCCTTCCATTTTCGATCGTTTTTTCAACGAAGGTTTGATGGATTGGAACAACCTCAATTTTTCGAACACCGATACCACAATCCCGGCTGTTAACGTAAAGGAAGATGATGATAAGTATAAGATTGAGGTGGCAGTACCCGGAATGAAAAAGGAAGATTTCAATGTGAAACTTGAGAACAACATGCTGACCATTTCGTCGGAGCATAAGGATGAGAAAGACGAATCGAAAGGTGGATATACTCGAAAAGAGTTTAGTTATCAATCGTTCCAGCGTAGTTTTTCATTGCCCGATGGGCATGTGTTAGCCGATAAGATATCGGCAAAATACAACGATGGAATCTTACACATTGAGCTTCCAAAGCGCGATGAGGTAAAACCTCAGCCGGCAAAAACAATTAAGATATCGTAAAAAGCGATACAAAAAAAAAGGCTGCGATTAAGCAGCCTTTTTTTTTGTATTTGAAAGTATTAAGCTTCAGTGTCTTTTTTATCTTCTTCCGCTTTAGGTTCTTCGGCGGTAGTTTCTTCCGCTTTGGGTTCTTCGGCGGTAGCTTCCTCTGCTTTGGATTCTTCGGCTACTTCTTCTTCAGATGTAGCTTCTTCGGCTGGTGCAGCAGCAGCTTTAGCTTCAGCAGCTAAATCTGATTTGCGTTTTGCAATTTCGGCAGCCCTGGATTCGTTAACTTTAGCTTCAGCGGCAAGGCGTTTTTCAGCATCGGTAGAAGCGTCGGAAGCAAGTTTTTCGATTTTAGACTGGATTTTAGTTTCTTTTTCTTTCATCCAGGCCTCAAATCTGCGTTCTGCTTCTGCCTCGTCGAAAGCACCTTTACGAACACCTTCGAGCAAGTGTTTTTTCATCATTACTCCACGATACGATAAAATCGCACGTGCTGTATCTGTGGGCTGAGCACCGTTGTTTAACCAACCAAGTGCTTTGTCAAAGTCCAGTTCGATGGTAGCAGGATTTGTGTTCGGGTTGTATAGCCCAATCCTTTCAATATACTTACCATCTCGTGGCGCCCTGCTATCTGCTACTACAATGTGGTAGAAAGCAAATTTCTTTCGGCCGTGACGAGCCAAACGAATTTTAACTGGCATAATCTTTAATTTTTAATTAATAGAACTTTTTTGAGGTCGCAAAAATACAATATTATTTTGAAATCAAACTCTTTTTGAGTGTTTTTATGGCAAGTTGTTCTGGTAGTAACATTTATTGAATATATCCCAAAGAACAATTCCAGCACTAACCGAAATGTTAAACGAGTGCTTAGTGCCATATTGTGGTATTTCGATGGCTCCATTGCAAATATCAATAACTTTTTGTTGTACTCCTTTAATCTCGTTTCCAAATACGAGGGCGATTTTTTCATCGGGCGAAGGCGAAAAATCGGGAAGTAAAATGCTTTTGTCAACCTGCTCGATGGCATATACGTTGTAGCCTTTGCTTTGAAGTTCTAAAACTGCATCGGTGGTTTCTTTAACGTATTGCCAGTTAACCGATTTTTCGGCATCGAGGGCTGTTTTGTGAATGTCTTTGTGGGGTGGGGTAGCGGTATAGCCGCACAAATAAATGCTTTCGATAAGCAGGGCGTCGGAAGTGCGAAATACCGAGCCAATATTATTACAACTGCGTATGTTGTCTAAAATTACAACTACTGGAATTTTTTCGGTTTTTTTAAATGTGTTGATATCTATACGGTTTAATTCGCTGTTTTTCAATTTTCGCATAAAACGATTGTTTTTTTATTGTTTTGGTTTGTTGTAAGTGTTAGATATGTAGTGGTCTGGTGTTGGTTATTGGTTACCAATCGACCATTTCGCGTTGAACGGGCATGCTCATGCAGCGGGCACCGCCGCCACCACGAGCCAGTTCGGCTCCGGCAATGGTTATCAGGGTTTTCGATTCGGGAATTTTTTGCTTGTTTTTTAATAAATCGTTGGCTTTAACAATATTGAATCCTGCATGGCTGAGTGCTTCGGCGGTGTAATTGTTGCGTTCGTAGCCAATTATCACACCGGGTTTTATGGCTAGAAAATTTGCCCCGCTGTGCCATTGCTCGCGTTCTTGGTGCCAGGTGTCGTTCCCACCACATTTTACAGCTTGCAGGTCGATGCCCGTATTTTTCAAGGCCGAAAGCAGGTTGGGAACTGTTTGGATGGATTTAACACGGCCATTGTCGATAATAATATGAATGGTTCGATAACGGTTATGGGTCATTATCAATGGTTCGTAAACCATGCAGGTATCTTTGTCGAGCATGGTAAAAACCATATCGAGATGAATAAACGATTCGGGACTCTCGGGTAATTCCTGAACAATAATATGATGCAATCCGGCATGTTCCTTTTTGATGTTTTCAATTATGAAGTCAATGCCCTGGGTCGAAGTACGTATTCCGGTTCCAATTACAATTACATCATGACGGGCAATCAGTACATCGCCGCCTTCAATTTTAATGTTGCCCGAGTTTTGACCGGTAGCCGAAATGGTTTCAACGTTAAAGTACGGATGGTGCTGAAAAATGGCATCCATGATGATGGATTCACGATCGCGAACATTACTGGCCATTTTACCGATAAGTACTTTGTTATAGAGGCTAATAGATGCATCGCGCGTAAAAAGAAAGTTGTGCAGGGGGCGTAGGCTGTACCGTTCGTTGCTTAAAAATTGGGTAAGGTTGTCGCGTATTAACTCAACCCCTTCGATGAGTTGTCGGGCTGTTTCGGTATTGTTAAGACCCGTAAGTTTTGTTTTAAGCGACGAAATGCCTTCGGCTTTACATACTGATTCGAGTAATTTTTCTTTCACATCATCGTTTTTGAGTATGTCGGCAAGCAGTTCCTTCACCTCGTAAACGCTACAATGTTTTTGAAGAAGCTCTTTAAATTGCCGATACTCCTCTGATGCAACCGAAAGGTTAAGAATGTCGCTGTATAGGGCTCGTTCGGCATTCTCAGGAGTCATTTTTTCAACTTCCTGACCGGGAGTGTGAAGTATTACGCCTTTTAAAGTGCCTATTTCGGAATGAATATTGATATTTTGCATAGTCGTTGAAATTGGTTCAACAAAATTAGGCATTCTTTTTGAATGTAGTGGAGACCAAAATTATTAATTAGAATAAGAACGGCTTAATGGGGACGCTGTTGGAATATGTAGATTATTACATAACTTTGATGGTGCAAATAAATCCCCGGTAATTTAAAATTGATAGAAGTGAAGATTGCATATAACTTTATAATGTTGTTGTTTTTTGTTGCAGTGCCTTTATTTGGAATTGCCCAGGATGAAACGACTAACGATACCGTATTGTTTAATTCGAATAACGATTCGTTGTTGTTCGTAGAGCTTGAAACGGTTGATATTTATCCGGAGCGTGGAAAAAAACTGAACTACCGAAAATATTCGAGATTAGTGCGGAAAATAAGGAAGGTGTATCCTTTTGCTCGCGAGGCAGTAGTGGAATTAGAAAAATATAATGAATTATATGAAAACACCACCGATGAGCGAGAAAAACGAAAGTATGTACGTCAGGTCGAGAAAGAGCTCTTTCGTCGGCACGAAGATGAGTTGAAGAAATTTACCATTTCGGAAGGGCGTTATCTGGTTTTGCTAATCGATCGCGAAACCGGTAATACTTCGTATTCAATTATAAAAGAGCTTAAAGGAGGACTTCCGGCGTTGTTCTGGCAGGGAATAGCCAAAATTTTCAATAACGATTTGAAAGAAGAGTACGATCCTTTGTACAAACATTTTGTGATTGAACAAATTGTAACAATGGTAGAAAAGGAATACGAGCAGGAGCAAATTGATAAGGGTAAAGCCCTGCCTTCGAATAGGTAAGGTTTACTTTCCTTTGCCCGAAAAACAATTAATAAGAGTGTAAATCAGTATTTTAAAATCGAGGTAGAGCGAAATGTTTTTCAGGTAAATAATGTCGTAAGGTGCTCTTTCGACCATTTCTTCAATATTCGAAGCATATCCGTATTTTACTTGACCCCATGAAGTTATACCCGGGCGAATACGTTGAAGCTGAATGTAGTGTGGTGCTTTTTTTCTGATTTCTTCGATGTAGTGTTCTCGTTCAGGGCGGGGACCAACCAGCGACATATCGCCTTTTATTACATTGTAAAACTGAGGAATTTCGTCGATGTGAGTGCGGCGCATAAATTGACCGAATTTTGTTATTCGCGGATCGTTGGTTGATGATAGTGCTGGTCCGTTAGGTTCGGCATTAACCACCATACTCCTGAATTTGTAAATAGTGAATTCTTTGCCGTATTTCCCAACACGTTTTTGTTTGTAAATAATTGGCCCTTTTGATGACGAGCGTATTCCTATATATACGAGTGGGGAAAAAGGTATGAAAATAAGAAGTGCCAGAGCCGAGAAGGTTACATCAATAAGCCGTTTCATATTTTCTTGCCATGCCGGCATAATTCCATTCGAAATTTTCACCAAAGGGCTGGAGTAAACGGTGCTCATTTTTACGCTTCCCGAGAGAATATCGTACATATCGGGAATAGCTTTAACGGTTATATTCCGATAATCGAGTGCCGACAAAATATGTTGAATTTTATGGTGTTCTGAAGTTTCAATAGCCAGAATAATTTCTTCAATATTTTCTTTATCAATAATTTGGGGAATGTCGTTTACGTTGCCCAGAAGTTGTATGTGTTTTTCGAGCAGAAGGTCGTTACGTCCGTTTACTTTTACAAAGCCAACAATCCGGTTTCCTGTTGTGCGCTGGTTCGACGACATTTCGTTGTATAGGTTTACTGCTTGTTCGTTGCTTCCAACAATTAGAGTATTAAACCCAATTTTTCGTTTCTGAATACGGTGGATGGTTTGGCTCGTTAATATTAGCCGTGGGATAAGGGTTAATACGAAATGTAAGCCAAATAGAGTAAAGTATAAATTATAATAGTGTTTGTATGTTGCAATTGAGTCGTCGAGAAGTAGGGTGAAAAAGATAATGGTTACTCCAATAATTGTGGTAAAGGCAGTTTGTCCAAAATCGATAAGCCTCGAACGGCGATATATGTTACGATAAAACCCCGAAACATAATAAAACAAAACCCAAAATGCAGGAATAACAAACAGAGCTATCCAGAAATTCGAATCGATCTTTATGATACCCGTTTGCTGAAAGATTTCATTTTCGATGTAAACTTTACGAAAAATATAAAATAAACTCCATGCAATGGCAGCTGCCAAAACATCGAAAGTCATATATCTTGCTACCTGTTTCCGGTTATTCATGCATGTATGAGTGTTGGTCAAACGAAAAGGTTGCTTATTGCATTTTTTTTAACGCTCGATTTTAAAATAAATTGCGTGCAAAGCTATCTTTTTTTTTATCTTTTTCTAAAAATTTCAGGTAAGTATGTTTTCGATTTTATCAATGATGTTTAACACCGAATTGTAATGAAAAAGGGTGTACGCAGGTGGCTTGTTTTGAATGATATTAAGTGCAAAAAGCTCTATGTTTTTTACGATCAGTTCGTTGTAAGTGAATGGTTCACAGGTGAATTTTACTCGGTTGGGGTTTTCAATATAAAATTGAGAAAAATTGAAGGTGAATTTTTCTTTTTGGGTTTGAAACATCATGTGATGTTCTTTTCGGGTGGTTTGTTTCAGAATAATGTAAGCAATGGAATGGTCGAACATTTTAAGCCTGATTTTATAAATTGGTTTGCCCTTAAGCGTTGTGTCCATCGAATTAATGTCGATTTTCTTAACCCGAAATGTGTTTGTTAAACAAATGAACGATAGGGCGTTAATTAGAGTTTGTCTGATGTCGATTCGTCGTACAATATTTTTTTCGTACTGTATCAGCTGTGTTTGGTTGTACGTTTGTAAAAAGTCTTCGGTAAGCGGATTTGCAAGTTCGGGTATTTCGCAAAAGAAGAGGTTATTGGCCTCACGTTGTATGGAAAGCCATTGTTGGGTAATGTTGGAACTTAGCCATTTTTGGTCGGTAAGGTAGATGTTGCATTGATGCTTGATAGCCGTTTCGATAATGGGTTTTATATTTTTAGGGCAATCGGCAAAAATAATGGCGTTGAAGTTTTTAAAATTGATATAAGGTATTGTAGGATTGTCCGTCGAAAGAATTACTGTTTCAGCTTTTGAGAAAAAACGCACCTGTTCAAGGTAAGTGGTGTATGTGCTTGCCGATTCTTTTGTTCCTAATATTAAGCCTTTTATCATTTCTTTTTTTGTTTAAAATGCCGGCAAGTTTTGCATCGGTTGTTTGGAGTCGCTAAAATTATTCGATGTTTGCTTTTTTGCCGGGCTAAACAGGTTAACTTTGGATTTGTTTTATTAACGAATATACGACAAAAAAGTTTCATGATTCACGATTCGTTGCAGCATCAGGGAATGCGTCGCAAATTGGTTGAGGAAGTAGCCCGGAAAGGGATAAGCAGCGAGCCTGTTTTGCAGGCTTTAAGTAAAGTGCCCCGGCATTTGTTTATGGAAAGTGGTTTTGTGAAGTTTGCCTACAGAGATCAAGCTTTTCCTATTGGCGCCGGGCAAACCATTTCGCAGCCTTATACGGTTGCTTTTCAGTCGCAGCTCTTACAGGTCGAACCCAAACAAAAAATACTCGAAGTGGGTACCGGTTCGGGATACCAGGCCGCAGTTCTGCTTGAGATGGGCGCTCAGGTTTTCACCATCGAACGTCAACGCGAATTGTATATCAAGGTGCAGCAATTGTTGCCGCCTATGGGGTATCATCCGCGTTTCTTTTTCGGCGATGGTTACAAAGGCTTACCAACTTATGGCCCTTTCGATGGTATTATTGTAACGGCCGGTGCTCCTTTTATCCCCGAAGATCTAAAACAACAATTGAAAATTGGCGCCCGCCTTGTAATTCCAGTTAGTACGGGCGAACACCAGGTAATGACAGTGGTTGAGCGTGTAGACGAAAATGTGTACGACGAAAAACAGTATGGATTGTTTAGTTTTGTTCCCTTGTTAAAAGGAACCAATTAAATTGAAGAATATGGAAGTTAAGATATTTACATTTAATCCTTTACAGGAAAATACCTTTGTATTGTACGACGAAACCGGCGAGTGTGTAATCGTCGATCCCGGTTGTTTTAACGATATCGAGTTCGAAATTCTCGATTCGTTTATAAAGGAGAATAAGCTTCGCCCGGTAAAAATTATCAATACCCATTGTCATTTCGACCATATTTTTGGCGTAAACCGCTGTCGAAATACCTACGACATACCCTGGGAAGCCCATTCCGATGATGATTTCCTGATATCCTCGGCTACCTCGCAGGCAGCCATGTTTGGTATGACTATGAGCCCGACCGATAGTGCCGACAAGCATTTAACCGAAACCGACGAGCTTGTATTTGGTACTACGCAGCTTCAAATTATTCATGTTCCTGGTCATTCGCCGGGTAGCATTTGTTTTTATAACGAAAATGAAGCGACGTTATTAGCCGGCGATGTGCTTTTTAAAGGAAGCATAGGTCGTACCGATTTGCCTCGTGGCGATTACAATACGCTGCTGAGCGGAATCAAACAAAAAATACTCACCTTGCCCGAAAATACCATTGTGTATCCGGGTCATGGACCGGACACCACTATTGCCTTCGAAAAAGCCAGAAATCCTTTTCTTCAGTAATTAGTAATCGAAACTGCTTCCGCCCAGGAATTCGCGAATCAACGATGTGGGGGGGATTTCAGAATCATCGACATTTTTGAAGTAGCCCATAAATTTTAAAAGTCGGAGCGATTCGGCAAATTCGGGTTGATTTTCGGGAACCGATTTTAACAGCGGCTCCAGGTGTTTTTTCAATACAGCAAGCTCGTATAACAGAGCCGAGTTGAACATAACATCGGAGTTTTCCTGGTGTGGAAATATGTTTTTTTCTTCGCCGCGACGAACACTTGGCCAACGCCTTATGGTTTCGAGTGCCGAATAGCCCCTGTATCTTGCATCGCGAATAGTACGCCGTATTAAGCGATTGTCGGTTGTTGAAATGGGGTTTTGATCGTCGATCGAAATCGATGTTAAAGCTGAAATGAAAATTCTGAAAGTCATTGAGCGGTCAACTTTTGTGATGAGTTCCGGATTCAATGCATGAATGCCTTCAATAATAAGAATATCGTCGTTGTTCAGTTGGAGAATCTCACCATCGAAAAAGCGTTTGCCATCGGTAAAACTGAACTTGGGTATTTCAACTGCTTCTCCGTCGATAAGTTGTTTGAGCTGTTGATTGAAAAATTCGATATCGATGGCTTCAAGTGCTTCAAAATCGTAGTTGCCGTCATCGTCGAGAGGAGTGTGTTGACGGTCAACGAAATAGTTGTCGAGCGACAGGGTGTGTGGTCGTAGTCCACAAACCGCTAACTGAACACGCAGGCGTTTGCTAAAGGTTGTTTTGCCCGACGACGACGGGCCGGCAATAAGGGCAATGCGCGGTCGAGGTGTTTTATCGGAAATGATGGTTGCAATTTCGGCAATCTTTTTTTCGTGCAAGGCTTCCGAAATTTTTATGATTTCGCCGGCTTTCCCTTGTTTTACGAAGGTGTTTAGTTGGCCTATATCGCCCATTCCTAATATTTCGGCCCAGTCTTTATGTTCTCTGAAAATATCGAACAGTTTTTGTTGGTGAACGTAGTCGCGTAAGCGATTAAAAACTTTTTCGCTGGGAAGACGAAGCAACATGCCACCGTTAAATTGTTCAAGATCGAAGTTTTGCAGGTATCCGGTTGAGGGTAGCAGGTGGCCGTGGAAGTAATTAACCGCATCGCCCAGGTAATAAACATAGGCGTACAGCCAACCCGAATCGGCATAGAGGCGAAGTTTATCGTCGAGCCCGTTTTCCATATATTCTTCAAGTACACGGCTAAGTTGTTTGCCTTTGCGCATAAAAGGAATGTTTTGCTCTACCATTTCTTTCATGCGGGTTTTAATTTCAAAAACACAGCTTTCGCAATTATCGTGATCCATTCCTTCGATTTCGCAATAGTAGCCTCGCGATATTGCGTGATCAATTTTCAATTTTACCTCGGGGTATAAATCTCTAACCGCTGCATACATTAAAAAGAAAACCGAACGGATGTACATTCGTTGTCCGTCGGGGTGGCTGTAATCGATAAACCGGATGTTTTTGGGTTTTACAATGTCGAACGACAGTTCACGTACCTTGTTGTTGACCAGTGCACCACAAATGGGCGATTCGGTTTTAATATCAAGATCGGTCGCAATATCCATAAGCGTTGTGCCCAAAGGGTATTGCTTAAACTGGTTTATATTTTCGCAATAAATTTCGATGTTTCGCATAGTTGTTATTTTAAAATAGTTCTCTAAAGTAGAAAAGAAAACCGAAATGAAGAAGGAGTATTGTGTAGATTGAAAAAAAAGAATTGGTTGTGATAATTTAGAAATAATTGGGAGGCATATTTGTAACAAATGAATAGGGAATGATACTAATCAAAAGTTATAAACGTTAATCATTCGTGATTTTAGCCAATGTTTATATTGTTATAAATCATTTCGTTCACCAAAAAATATATTTTATGAGAAAAAGTATTTTTAGTTTGATTATCGTGTTGTTTGCATTTGTTCAGTTGAATGCAGAGAATGCACAAATTCATAAGTATGAGTTAAAAAATGGCTTGACGGTTTATTTGAATGAAGACCATTCTCAACCTACTGTTTTTGGAGCTGTTGTAGTTAAGGCTGGTGCCAAAGATGACCCCGAAGATGCTACCGGTTTGGCACATTACATGGAGCATGTAATGTTTAAAGGTACACAGGAGCTTGGAACCTGTGACTGGGAGGCTGAAAAACCTCACTACGAGCGTATTGTTGAGCTTTACGAAGAGCTGAGAAATACAACCGATGAAGCAAAGAAAGCCGAGTTGAATAAAGAGATTAATAAGGAGTCGTTAGCAGCCGGGAAATATGCTATTCCAAACGAGTTTTCGAACATGGTGCAGGCCATGGGCGGAACCAGGCTAAACGCCGGGACCGGGTATGATTACACCTATTATCACAACTCATTTCCCTCCTTTCAAATACAACGGTGGCTCGATTTATATGCCCATCGTTTTGAAAATCCCGTTTATCGTGGTTTTCAGTCGGAATTGGAAACGGTTTACGAAGAGAAAAATATGTACTCCGATAATTATATGAGTAATGTAAACAACGATTTTAGAGCGAATATCTTTGGCGAAGGTAATCCTTACGGAAGACTTATTTTAGGGGAAACTGAGCACTTAAAAAATCCATCGATTAAGCGCATTGTCGAATTTTACAACCAGTTTTATGTTCCTTCAAATATGGCTTTGATTTTATCGGGCGATATCAATATTGACGAAGTTAAGCCAATGATTGAACAAACTTTTGGAAAATGGGAAGCAACACCACAAGAAGGTGTCAATAAAGAGCCTGAAAATGTAAAAATTAGCAAAAGTGAAAAGATAAAAGTAAAGAAAACCCCCTTTCCTTTGATTCAAATTGGTTTTCCGGGTGCCGAATCAGGCAATAAAGATGAATATGTACTCGAAATATGCAACAGTATTTTGTCGAATGACAGTAAAACCGGATTGCTCGATAAATTGGTACTAGAAGGCGATTTGTATGTTGCCGTTGCCGGACATAGCCAACACAAATTTGCAGGATACTCATCAATTATTGCTGTGCCAACTTTTGATATGAGCCAGATGAAGTATGTTTCACTATCGGTTGTTGAAAAAATGATTGATAATGAAATAGAAAAGTTGAAAAATGGAACATTCGACGACTGGTTAATCAACTCCATTAAAGACGAAATGATTAGAGAGTATAAAAAGTTGTTCGAATCGCCAGAGAATATGGGAAGTGTTTTGGTTCAACTTTATTCTTACGAAACAAGTCTTGATGAATTTTTTAAGTACGAAGAACTGATTCGTTCAATCACGAAAGAACAAATAATTGAAGTTGCCAGAAAATATTTTACTGATGATCGCCTGACGTATTTGTCGGACATTGGTATTCCTGATAAGGATAAGCTTGAAAAGCCCGAATACGAGATTATTGATCCGGAACCCGGACATCAGTCGGAATATGCAAAACATTTTGAGCGTATTCCTTTTGCCGAGGTAAAAGAGCATTTTGTTGACTTTGAAAACGATATTGAAGAGACAGACATTGCAGATAAGGTGCATTTATATTATACCGAAAATCCCAAAAATGATGTATTCTCGATGACCCTGAAATTTGGAGTAGGAATCGGGGAGATTGAAACGCTTGATTTGGCTACACAACTTATGAATACAGCCGGGGTTATGGCGCAGTTTACTCCGCAAGAACTTAAACGAGAGTATAGCAAGTTGGGGTGTGCGGTTGATTTTTCGGTTTCGGAAAGCTACTTATATATTGAGCTTGAAGGAAACGAAGCGAATTTGGGTAAAGCATGCAATTTGTTGTCGCGTACATTTTTGCTACCACAGTTGGATGAAAAACAGTTGCAAAGCGTAATTGGAGGTGAACTGGGCTCCCGTCAAAGCGAAAAGGATAATGTAAACATTCAGCAAGCGGCTATGCAATATTTTACCATATATGGCGATAATTCGCCCTACATGAAGAGGATAAATAATAGTGATTTGCAGGCGCTTACTATTTCAGATTTGACCGGTGCATTTATTTCAGCCACAAATTATGAGGCCAGTATTCATTATGTGGGTAAACTGCCGTTTGAGCAACTAATTGAAACGTTGAAGGGTAATCTGGCATTGCCGGCTAATCTTAAAGATTCAGAGTCGCCTTACGTCAGGCCTTTGGCAAAGTCCGAAGATATTATATATTTTTTAAGTAATAAAGATGCCCGTCAAAGTGCCGTTTTTTTGTATGCCGATGGTGCTGCATACAATTTAGCCGAAGAACCGGTGATAAATGCTTTTAACCAGTATTTTGGAGGTGGTTTTAATGGCTTAGTGTTGCAGGAGTTAAGAGAAAAGCGTTCGTTTGCATATAATGCTGGAGCATACTACAATACGCCATCCAAAGTTGGAGAAAAAACATTTTGGGATGGAAGCATAACAACACAATCTGACAAAACAATTGATGCGTTAACCGAATTTATGAAACTGGTAAATGATATGCCCGATAAGCCAGAACGAATGGAGAATATTAAAAATTACCTTGTGCAGTCGGCTCAGTCATCACGACCTGGCTTTAGAGAGCTGAGCCAGACCATTGAATATTGGCGGTTGCAAGGTTATAAGGAAGATCCGAATAAGCAATTGATTTCAAAATACCAGTCGTTAGAATATGATGATATTCGTAAATTTTATGAAAATAGTCTTTCGGGTAAGAAAATAACAATAGGAATTGTTGGAAATAACAAAGATGTGGATCAGAAATTATTAAAAGGAATTAGCAAGGTAAAGCGTATTAGTAGCAGCGGTATATTTACCTATTAAAAAAAGTTGGATTTATAAAAAGAATTATATCTGGAGTAGATTTGTTAGCTACTCCAGATATTTTTTTTGAGAAAATTATTTTTCCACAATCAGCTTTTCAATAGTGATTTTGCCATCAATACTTTCAAATAGAATATAGTATATTCCATTATTTAGTTTTTGAGTATTAATAGTTTCCCCCGATATTATGTCTGATTTTTCAAGAATACTACCTGTTTGATTGATGATAGAGTATTTTACAAATTTTTCTGAATTTGCAATTGTAATCTCATTTTTGGCTGGAATAGGATATATTATCGAATTTTTGGTTGAAATATTAAAAGCATGAGTTGAGTTACGCTTAACTTGAATTTCAAATCTTTTTTTAAATGTATTTCCTTCGCTGTCCGTAACAATAATTGTAGCAACCTCTGGATAGGAGCTATTTGTAAGTTCTTCGAGCGTTTTTAATTTCATATTTTCCTCATAAAATTTTGCAGGAGCATACTCTTCTTGTAAAAATAATTTGTCGCCTAGGACTTCTATAGTAAAGATATCATTTTCAGATTCATCAATTATTTCAATATCACCAACAATGGTTCCACCGGGCATTTTTTCGAGAACTGTATTATTGCTAAGTATTATATCGGTAGGCCCCCAGTATGGTTTAGATATACCAATTACAACTTTTTGATTCGTAGTGAAATCGTGATTACCAGGTGCTACGTCATCAATTGAATAATAACCGTTATATTGTCCACTCCATCCCCAGTTAAAATGAAAAAAACCGTCTGTAGCGTAACCATCTATGTTAAATGCATGCCCAGCTTCCCCTGTGCCTGGCTTGCCCGAATATATTAATACATTACCATTATCTAATTCGGATTTTAACAGTGTTGTCCATTCATTCGTATCTTCATATCTTGATATGGTTTTTACAGATGTTGTGAAGTTAAAATATCGTTGAAATGCAAAAGGAACCCGTGTAGTATATGCACCTGAACCATCACCCCCAAAATCCATTTCAACAGCAACTGCGCAGTTATATAGCAGTTGTGCATTATAATCATCAGGTGTATGTAGCGACATTTTAGACCATTGATATGCAGGTTCTTCGTCGAAATTTGTATATATAGTACCATAAGGAGCCAGTTGGTAACTTTTTTCCCCTTGTGGGCGTTCCGGATACTGAAGATAATGTAGCACCTGAGCCATAGCTACTGCAACACATCCAACATAAGCTTTTCCGTCAGGTCCCTCATCATATTCAGGACAAAATCGGTTCCATCCGGAATCCTGATCCCATTCAACTTCTAAAATAGGTTCGACTGAACTTGCCGATTTTAACACAGGAAGTCCATGTTCTTCTAAGATATGCCATTCATTTTTCCATGTGGTGTTGGTCGAACTGGAATTTATTTGATTTTCTTGTATGTCGAGCCAGTCTTTGATGTTTGTAGTAACTTCTTTTGAGTTAAAAGAGCCCGTATGTGAATATGCAATAACAGGACGTGCATTTTTTTTGCCAGAAACCAGTGCCCATCCCCCAGGTGTGAAGTTAACTACAAATATATTATTGTTGCTTCCGTATTGTGTTATTGATTTGACAGGATGTTCTGTTCCAAATAAATAATTGGATGCAACTTTTGCTGCCAGTTCCTTTGTGACAGTATTTGCAAACGTATTCAATGTAAGGCAAACAAAAAGTGCTATGGTAAAATATTGCTTCATGCTGTTTTTGGTTACAATATAATATTCAAAATACAAAGATAAAAAAACCCAACCTGAAAAAGTTGGGTTTTTCTATTTCGGTTAAATTTCAATTTATTTTATACCATTTTTAGGTATTCTTTTTATTTCGATATTGTTGTTAATAAACAATTTCGAAGAGGAATGGACGTTAAGCGATTTCTCAGTTATTTTTGTCCAAGTTACTTCAGGCAAGTATTCAAAGAATCCGAGCCATTCCCAACTTCCATCGTAAACGCCTAAAGCGAGATCGGTGTTCATTGTACCATCTTCAAGAACAGAGGTTACAATTGTTCCATCAGCTGTAGCATTAGAAAAGACAGAATAAATTCTATCATCACCAGTTCCAATTTGCTGTTCGGCAATTGATAATTGTGAGGTTACTGCATTGTAAATACCAACAACGGGTTCAGATTCACCAAGTAAACTTTTGAATAATCCGGTAATATGAACCTGGTCGGTTTTGCCTTCAACCAATTCAACACTAACAGTATCGGTTACTGTTGATTCGTCGAAATAAGATATGCCGCTCACAATGTATTGGCCTAAGAGTACATCGATGCTTGATGCAAGTTTAGGTACTTCCCAATAAACAACATCCTGTAACTCAAGATTTACATTGCCTTCAGAGTCTATAACAACACCTTCACCAATATTTAGATAAACTGTACTTCCAAATTCAACAGCTTGTGGCGTTTGTACTATTAAAATACTATCGTTTTCAGTGCTAATGCCTAAAACTGTAACTTCGTGAGTATTGGAATTTCCATCAGGGTTAACATATTTCATTGATACACTTCCAGGGTTTTCTTCATTTAATGAAATTGAGAAATCAAAAGTGATTTCAACATTAAACATCTGATTGGCTACAATCGAACCCGGCTCCGGAGAAATTGCAGTAGGTACCGTAAAGTCACCCAACTGCCAACCAAAAGCATAGTCAGATTCAGCATTTAAGTTTCCATAATTGTCGGATAAAACTCCTTCGGCAATATATAGTGAAATATAATCACCATGATTTGCATTATGGTTCTGTGTAATTCTTAAAGTTGTATCATTAATGATTTCACAATTATTAGCAACTGAAACCTGATGTTCTTCAACGCCCAGCCAGTTTGAGTAATTTATCATCAGCATATCTGATGATAAATCTTCAAGGCTAATTGAGAATGGGAATGAAACATCAATAACAAAGTCATGAGCAGCTAATACAGATTCTGGTTCAGGGCTTACCTGAAGTCCTCCAATGTCGAAATTTTGGTATTCAAGGCGATAAAAATTACCTTTAAGTGCACCTCCAATTACTCCGCTTATTCTTTCTGAACATGTATTCCCTGACAAGTCGGTTAAAGCACCCGCTTCCCACGATAAGAAAAAGTAATCGCCTGGATGCGCCATTTGTGATTGAGGAACAGAAATAGTACGACCATCTACAGCTGTTGCGTCAAGGGTAAATGAAGTATCCATATTTGCATAGTAATAGCTAAGCGTGAATAATTTTTCAGGGTTAACTAATATGGGTTCATCAAATGTTAATACGATTGGTGCATTGATAGCAACATCGGCATCCCCGGAAATGGCAGGAGATGAGCTAACAAATGTAGGTCCTACTCCATCGTCAGTTTTTACAATAAAGGTTTTGACAACAGACTCAACACCATCGGTGTTGGTTGCAGCTACATGTACCTTGTAAAAACTATTGGGCATTAAGCCACCAATTGTAATTGTCTCGCTAGTTGCTTCATCATACTCAAAAACTTCAGTAGCAACAATACCAGCTGCTCCATCTAATGATAATGATATGATACTTATTGTTTCAACACTTGAAGCCGTATCTGAAGATATTGCATATCCCAAATGTCCTGCTTTATCAGTGTATATATCGAGTACAAAGCTTGAGTCGGCCACTTCCGAAACTGAGAGTGTTGTTGCCGGAGCTTTAAGTACATCTACCGATTTATATTCTTCGAATTGTGTACATCCAATTGTATAGATGCCAACCGAAAGTATTATTAAAATATATAATAGTGTTTTTTTCATCTCAATATTTTTTAAGATTTAAAATTATTGTCTTGTCCAAATTGCGGTTGGACTATTGGTCTCTTCATCCGAATTCCATGCCCATTGTAGGCCTAGTCCTTCGTTGCCACCATCAGTTATCATAAATGTGTATTGTTGTGAGAAGGTTATTGTTACACCACCTTCGGTGTTGATTGAGCCAACAAGTTCGTCAACTTCTTCGCCTTCACCATTGTCGTCTTCCCAAACATCTAATCGAACAGGGCCAAATCCCCAAGTTTCCCATTCCTGTCCAGCTTTAATGGTAACAGTAGAGTAATCTTCACTAACAGTTCCCAATATATAGTATGGGTCTGATAATGGAGGACCATAAGCAGCACCAGCCATACCATAAATTTTTATTTTATCGGTTTCGCCTTCAACTGCGGAAATGGAAACAGAATGAGAAGTACTACCATTAGCCGTTTCGGTAACCGCCGATGTATAGTCTCCCAACATCCAGCCAAGAGGATGGTCATCATCAATAATAGTAATGACTGTTGTATTGGCAGAGGCTAAATCATAGTTTTGATTGTTGCCGGTAATTTTAAGTTGAAAAGATTTATTGCCATTTTCATCATAGGCATTGTTGTCGATAGCGGCAATTATAACATCAGCATATCCATAGCCTTCTTCAACTGTAATTTCTTTTGAAGATATAATCTCAAAATCAATACCCTCTATTGCCGGATTTGCTATTTTACTACTATCTTCTGTTAAGTAATAGTCGCCATCTTTTTCTTCATACCATGAATTGTCAACATCAAATGAAACCTTACATGCAGGAGAACCAGGTGTGGCTGTAACTAAAACCTGTATGGTTAATGTATCCTTACCTTTTAGATCCTTATCAAACTCCATCATGTTGGCACTTGATTTATAAAAGCCAACATTTGACATGTCATCGGTGAAAAGTATGTCTTCTTGTTCACACGAGAACAGTGTTATTAAAGCCAATGCGGCAATAATTATATATGTTATGTTTTTCATATTCAATTGAATTTACATTGTTATTTTATGGGTTTTGAACCATGTTTTCGTTGCCATCAAATTCTGCTTTTGGGATTGGTAGTGCCCATTTGTTATCTGGAAAATCAATATTTTGATTTGTTTCAGCAACAAAGTCATTACGAACTAAATTTTCTTTTCGACGAGCTAAGTCGAATACATTGTGTCCCTCAAAGCAAAGTTCTCTTCGTCTTTCATCTGATATATCAGACAATAAAATGGACTGAGTTCTGGCAGGTAATCCGCGATTAATTCGAACTGTATTGAAGTCGGCTAAAGCTGACGTGCCACTTATTGAAGCTCCCTTATGCAAGGCTTCGGCTCTGATAAGGTACATTTCAGATAACCTCAAAACCGGTGTGTTGTTTGTACTTCCATCACCTGTTTTGCTTGGGTATTTATTTGTCCACCAAATGCCTTCAAAAATTGCTCGTCCTTGTGGATCGGTATAGAATAAATCTCTACGCACATCACCTTCTTCGTATAAATTTAACAGGTCGTTTGAGGCAACAACATCACCGTGGTGAGCCGGGTTTGTCATATATGGGATACCTTCTTGACCGGGGTATCCAGAATTACCGAGAGCACTATAAACTGCAAATATTACTTCGCTGCCTTCTGTATTACGACCCCAGGCTCCATCTTCATTCTCAGCTACTGTAACGTATTGATCGGCAGTCCACATATCAAATTTGCCAGATTCAATTACTTTTGTGGCATAGTCTGCTGCATTTTGCCAATCCTCCATGTATAAATATACGCGTGCAAGTAAAGCTTGTACTGCTTCTTTTGAAGCAAAACCTTTAGGATCAGCTCCGCCACTTCTTTGGTAGTCACCAAAAAGTTCTTCTGCTTCCAATAAGTCTTTAACCACTTGTTGGTATACTTCAGATACGGTATTTCTTTCTGGTTGGGCAATTTTAGTTTCAGTTACAACAGGAACGCCAAGGCTTTCTTTGCTGTGCGAATATGGTTGGGCATATAATCGAACCATATCGAAATGTGCAATAGCTCTAATAAATAAGCATTCAGCTTTAAAGTTATCTAAAGCTTTCATTTCTTCATTGCTACCATTAAAATTAGGTATAGCATTGATAACATTGTTTGCCCTTGCTATGGCAGTATATGCACTACTCCACAGCATCTCTGTGTTGCTTTCAGAGTAATTCCAAATGTAAGCATCAAATTGATATCCTGCATCCTGAGGTTTCAATTTACCGTTGCCACCTCTCATATCTGAGGATAATACGTAGTATCCGCCATACCAATCAACACCATATAGTAGGGTGTAGGCTCCGGCAGTAGCTTTGTCTAAACCGTCAAAAGTACTTAATGTAAGTTCTGAAGTTTGTTGTAGTACGGGTTCTTTTTGCAAAAAGTCTTCACATCCTGCTAAAAGAATAATCATTCCCGATACTATTAATATATTTCTGATTATTGTTCTCATTATTATCTTTTTTTGCATTTGTAACTCGGGTTAAAATGATAATTCTATACCACCAATAATATTTTTCGCAGTAGGATAGATTCCATAAGCGTGTCCATCATTTCCACGTTCCGGGTCAAATGTATTCAGACTGTGGAAAGTATATAAATTGTAAGCGCTTACATAGATCCTGGCTCTTTCCATAAACTTAACTTTCTTTATTAAAGATGAAGGTAAGTTGTACGCAACTGTAATTTCTTTTAATCTTAGATAATCGCCTTTTTCAATCCATCGAGTGTTTTGGAATGCATTTGATTCGCTTGAGTTTCCTATTAATGGTTTAGGTGTTTCGGTTATATCGCCTGGTTTTTTCCAATAATCAAGCGATGTGTTCGCATGGTTGGTGTACCAGCTATATCCATCTGAACGTAGGTAGCGACCTTCATTCATTACTTCAATAACATGACCTACTTTATAATCGAATGTTGCATTTAATGATAAACCCTTCCAGGTTGCTGTTATATAACCACCACCAATAAGTTTTGGTTCAGGACTTCCGGCATATATTTGCCTTGACTTACTATAGTTGTTGGTGATTTTACCTTCTTCATCATACCATAATGCTTCTCCGTTAACCGGGTTTACACCTGCATAATCATGTAGTTTATAAGTATATAGTGATTTGCCAACTTTTTGCACTAACCAACTGCCAATTTCTTCTTCGCCAGCAAGATCAATGATTTCAGTTCTGTTGTGTGCAAAATTTACACCAGCTTCAATGGTGAGATCATTTTGTCGAACGATATCTCCATATATGCTTAACTCTTGCCCGACGTTTTTCATGCTTCCAATATTTCGCATAAGGCTTGAGAATCCAGAAGTCCATGATAAGCGGTCGTTAAGAAGCATATCTTCGGTAAAACGTTGATAGTAATCGAAAGTTACATTTAACCGGTCAAAGAAATTAAGATCCATACCAATGTTGTATGTTTTATTAAGCTCCCAGGTTAAATCAGGATTGCCTAATTGATCGGGAGCCATACCTGAAGCTCCGTTGTATTCTCTCGAACCATATACTCCATACTGACGGTAATTTCCAATTTGATTGTTACCGTTAACGCCGTAACTGGCTCTTATTTTAGCAAGTTTTATCCAGTCGATATTGTCCTTTATAAAATTTTCTTCGTTCATATTCCAAGAGCTACCAACCGACCAGAATGTGCCGTATTTGTGATTCTCTCCAAAGCGAGAGCTTCCATCCCATCGGATACTTGCTTGAAGAAAATATTTGGAGTCATAATTGTAATCAAGAATTCCAAAGAATGATAACATGGTATATTCAGTTTCGTCATATCCAACTTGGTCGTCAGCTTGAGTTGATGTTGTTGGATACGGAATATCCAAGTTGATATTGGGTGAGTTTCCATCAAGATAACTCATTCTGTAACTTTGTGCTTCCTGCCCAACTAATACACTATAGATATGTCTGTCATATATGTCATCGGCATATCGTGCAGTATTCGATGTGGTCAGAAGTTGAAAATTATACCGGTTTGCATATACCGCATCTTGTGTATATCCTGCAATTTGCTGAACAAATTGTCTTGCTTCACCATTCGTTAATTCTATCGAATTATTGGTTTTTAAGGTAACTTGTTTTATTGGTTTATATTCAAGATAGGCTGTTCCTTGAAGTCTGTATTGTTTGTCCCACGCTTCATTTGTGTTAGCTGAAAAGAGTGGGTTAACATTGTTGTTTTCAGGAATATCAAGATTATAAGAGCCGTCTTCATTGTATATTGGTGTCCATGGCAGAATCATAAGTCCCCCAAAAAATGGGTTTGCGTATCCCAAACCACCTGTCGAAACATCTTCATTTTTCATATGGGCAAATGATACTTTAGATCCAATTTTCACGGCATCGGTAACTTCAAAGTCGTTGTTTACTCTAAAGTTTAATTTTCTGTAATTATTGCCAATTACAATACCTTCAATATTTTCGTAGGCACCGGAGAAGTAGGTATTAACTCTGTCTGTTCCGCCACTTGCCGTTAATTCAAATTTTGAAGTTTTACCAGTTCTTAATCCTGATTTAAACCAGTTGGTTTGTTCTCCGGCAAGCAATGATTTTGGAAAATATGAATACCCATAACCGGAAGGATCATCTGGATCAAGCCCGGTATTCTTTACCGCATCACGTAGGTAAGTCCAAAGCTCTTCTCCATTCATGGGCCAGAAATTATTGTCGTTTGCTAATTGTGAAAAACCTCCGGAAGCCCTAAAGCTGATTTTAGCTTCTCCTGCTTTTCCTGATTTTGTTGTTACCAGGATAACACCATTAGCGGCTCTTGAACCGTAAATTGAGGCTGCTGCTGCATCCTTCAAAACAGTTATTGATTCAATGTCGGCCGGGTTTAAAGCATATAAAGCATTTGATGATGTACTGGCATATGATTGGTCGCCTGTCATAACCGGAATACCATCAATAACGTAAAGAGGCTCATTTCCAGCATTAACCGAACTGGTTCCCCTAATACGAATAGAACTATTGCTTCCAGGTTGCCCACCTGAGGTTGTTACCATTAGCCCAGGAACTTTACCACTTAAAGCTTTATCTATACTTACGACTGGGGTTTCAGCAAGTTGTGCTGTCTGTACTTGGGTTGCAGCTCCTGTTTTGGCTTGTTTTGTCGTGCTTCCGTAAGCAACAACCATTACTTCGTCCATCGCAATTTGACTCGATGACATTTCAATTTCAATATTGTTCTCACCTTCAATATTGACTTCAATGGTTTGCATTCCAATAAATGAAAATACTAACGTGTTTTCGTCAGAAGGAATATTTATTGAAAATTCACCGTCGATGTCGCTGACTGCTCCAATAGATGTCCCTTTAACTACGATAGATACTCCCGGCAGGGTTGACCCGTCATCAGCCGATATTACAGTACCTGTAATAGTGCGGGTTTGGGCGCTAGCTGCCTGTGATAGCACGATCATTACAATCGTGAGTAATAGCGCAATTTTTCTCATAAAATTTAATTTAATGGATTAATAAAAGTCTAAATAATTGTTTCTTTTTTCTCACATTGTTAAAATTAGTTAATTTATTTTGGTTTTGTGTAATTGTTTAACCTGTTTTTTTTCATGTTAAATACATTAACATATTTCTTTTAAATATGTTTTCGATAGGGGGAATATTATGTCCCTTTTGGTGGTTGATAAGAGGAGTGGAGAATATGGTAGCAGATAAATGTGTTAACGATTTTGAAACTTTGTATAGTTTGCGCTTACCATATTTTAACTAAAAATAGTTAAAAAATGTTGAAATGAAACATTATGAAGCATATTTGTGGTTCAAATTTTAATTAAATGTAAAAAAAGCCCCGCGAACATGACAAATGTCAATGTTTTCGAGGCTTTTAACGCTTTTTGTTTTTGCTGTTTAGCGTTTCTGTATCTTTAACCGTTGTCCAATATCTAACGAGGTTGAACTTCCCATTTGGTTTATTTTCTGAATGTCGGAGGCTGAAATGCCTGGAAATTTTTTGGCTATTTCCCACAAATTGTCGCCCTGCCTAACGGTATAATATTCGTACGATGGGTCAATGGGTTCGGCTGGTGCACTGCTCGCAGTTGTGTTTGAGCTTTTGCCAATTGCCTTTTGTTTTTCTGCAAACGACATTTGATTGAATTGGCTGTAATGGTTTTCTTTTTGCTCAGGAACATATACCACCAGCTTTTGCCCTACTCGTATTAAATTGCCCCTGATGTTATTCCAGTAGCGTAAATCGGATGCCCGTACATTAAACCACTCGGCAATGAAGCCTACATTATCGCCCGTTTTTACAGTGTAATAAACAATTGCTTTGCCTTTTACATCAACCGGTACGTATTGATAAGCGGTTTGACTTGGGTTTTTTATTTGGTTGTTTGGGAAGTATTTTTCGTGTTCCCAAGCAAAAATTTGCGTTTCGAAATCGATAAATTTATTTACCATCTCGTGTGGCAGCCTTATAGGGTATGGTTTTGATGGGGTAGCTGGTATAACATCAAGCCGGTACATGGGGTTGATTTCGCGCAGCATTTCAATGTCGGCATTTAAAATGTATGCAACCTGTTCAAGGTGCAGATAGTCGCTAACCATGAGGGTGTCGGTAATGATGTTAAACGATGGTTGTTGTGGTTGCAGGTTGTGAATTTTGTAGTAATTCATGGTGTAGGTAGCAGCAATGAATGCCGGAACATAACCACGTGTTTCTCGCGGTAAGCGGTAGTAAATTGTCCAGTAGTCGCGTTTACCGCCCGAACGCCTGATGGCTTTGTTCACATTTCCCGGGCCACAGTTGTAGGCCGCAATTACTAAGTGCCAGTCTTTATATATATTGTATAAGTCGCTCAAATATCGGGCAGCAGCTTCGGTTGCTTTTACCGGGTCGCGGCGTTCATCTACAAAGGTCGTTATTTCGAGACCGTACATTTTCCCGGTCCCATACATAAACTGCCAAAGGCCGCAGGCTCCGGCATGTGAATATGCCCGTGCATTGAGTGCCGATTCGATAATGGCCATGTATTTCAGCTCAAGTGGCATGTTGTATTTGTCAAGTATCTCTTCAAACATGGGAAAGTAGTAGTTGGCCAGTCCTAACATGATTTCTACCTGCCCACGACGTTTTTCGGTATATAATTCGATAACATTTCGAACGGTTTTGTTGTACGATAAATCGATGTACGAGTTAAGTGCTTGTAGCCTTTCGATATAAACAGAGTCGGGGATATTGGTTTTTTTCGAAGGGTTTTCGAGCTCAGAAATGGGAATCGCTCCAATACTCATTGTGTCGATAAGTACCATGCTGTCGATGTTGTAGGCATTTCGGATGTACCAGTTGTTTATAAGGCTGTCCATTTGCTGGCTTAAAATAGTTTCCAGCATTTCGTCGGGGTAGGCCATAAATGTATCAAGTATTCCCGAAGTATCTATACGTGCAATTTCGATTCTTTTCATGGGGCGTGCTATCACGGGCTCTTTGTCGGATGGGGTGTGCGAAAATACTGAAAGGGTTATGGTTGAAATGAATACAATCAAAAGTGCTTTTCTCATAAAATATTTTTCTCCATTAAAAATTATACGCTAAACTAACTCCAAATACAGGGGTGTTTGTTAAAGGGTCGATGGCAATTGGTTTGAAAGAATAGGCCAGGTCTTCCGAAATGTCGAAATCGATAAAATGGGCGGCTACATTGGCATCGAGTATGTTTAAGATGTAAAATGCAGCCGTTCCGATCATTACCAGCGAACGTTGACGATTGTATCGTTCAATCTGTTGCATAATGCGGTTTGGGTATGTTCCGGGATTGTTTTCATCAATTTCGACGCCATGTTGTTCTTCGATAAAACGATAGTTTTCGGTTGTGGTAAGGTCGCCATCGGTAAGATGAAAATAGGCTTTACGGTATTTGATGTAATACGACTGATTCCACTCGATACCCCACGCCCAAGCTGCAAAACCAGCATAAATAAAGGGTACTTTCCAGGTTTGCTTGTTGTAAATTTGACCCAGCCCGGGTAATACTGCCGATAACATGGTGGCTCTTCGTGGCAAATGAATGTTGATGGTGCTCGTGTCGATATCGCTTGTTTCTGTTTCTGTTTCTGTTTCAATGGTTTGTACGATGGAATCGGTTTCGAGTGAATGGTATAGCGAATCGGCATGCTGTGTGGCTTGCGCATAACCACTTAAGGCCAACAAGCCGAATGCGATAAACGGTATGAGCTTTACTAAAGTGTTCAATTTTTAATTGCTAATTGTTTAATTTATCCAGAATGCCAACGATACGTTCCAAATCGGTTGTTGAACCAAATGGGATAACGATTTTTCCTTTTCCTTTATTGTTTATTTTGAAATCGACATTGGTGTTGAAATGATTCGATAAATGATTTTTCAACGTTTCGTATGCCTGAGGAAATTTGGAGGTAGGTGTTTTCTTTTCTGTTTTTGGTTCGTCGGAATTCAGTTTGCGAACAATCTCTTCAATTTTGCGTACCGAAAAGTCGTAGTTTACAATTTGCTTGTAAAGCATAACCTGGGTTTCGGGATCTTTTACGTTGATAATAGCTCGTGCATGTCCCATCGATATTTCGTGCTCGCGAATGGCTTTTTGAATAATGGCCGGAAGTTTTAATAGTCGAAGGTAGTTCGAAATGGTTGAGCGTTTTTTCCCAACTCTTTCGCTGAGACTTTCTTGTGTGAGGTTGCATTCGTCGAGCAGGCGTTGGTAGCTTAAAGCTACTTCGATGGAATCGAGGTCTTCGCGCTGGATATTTTCTACCAGTGCCAATTCGAGCATGTTTTTATCGTCCGACTTACGAATAAAGGCCGGTACTTTGCTTAGCCCGGCAAGTTTAGACGCTCTAAACCGACGTTCGCCGGCAATAATCTGGTATTTTTTATCGCCGATTTTGCGCAGGGTAAGGGGTTGAATAATACCAACTTCCTTAATCGATTTTGAGAGTTCGTTTAGGGCTTCCTCGTCAAACGTGGTACGAGGTTGCCATGGGTTTGCTTCTATCTCGTTTACGTTAACCTCGTCGATTGCTGCCGCGGGGTTTTGTACTTCGTCGGCATCGGTCATTAATGCGCCTAAGCCTCTTCCTAATGCATTCCTTTTAGCCATGTGAAATGGTTTTCAACGTAAAGTGTTAATTGTCTTTGTTATTTTCAATAAGTTCTTTTGCCAAATTAAGGTGGTTTATTGCTCCCTTCGACGAGGCATCGTAAAGCAACGCCGGCTTACCGTAGCTGGGGGCTTCGCTTAAACGAATGTTGCGCTGAATAACGGTGTCGAAAACCATGTCCTGAAAATGTCGTTTTACTTCTTCGTAAACCTGGTTCGAAAGGTTTAGACGTGAGTCGTACATGGTGAGCAAAAAGCCTTCGATGGCCAGTTCGGTGTTTAGCCTGTTTTGAATAATTTTGATGGTATTGAGCAGTTTACCCAGACCTTCGAGTGCAAAATATTCGCATTGCACCGGTATTATGACTGAATTGGCTGCGGTAAGCGCATTTACCGTTATTAAACCCAACGACGGTGAACAGTCGATGAGTATAAAATCGTATTTTTCCTTTAGGGCATCGGTAACTTGTTTGAGTATCTTCTCGCGTTCGGGCATGTTGAGCATTTCAATCTCGGCTCCTACCAAATCGATGTGAGATGGAATGAGGTCGAGCCCGTCGATTTCGGTTTTTAATATGGCACTTTCGGGTTCGATATTATCAACAATACATTCGTAAATGCTGTTTTCGATGGTTTTTAAATCGAAGCCTAAACCCGAAGTAGCATTCGCCTGCGGGTCGGCATCAATGAGCAGAACCTTCTTCTCGAGAACAGCCAAACTAGCTGATAGATTGATTGCTGTGGTTGTTTTTCCTACTCCGCCTTTCTGGTTTGCCAGTGCTATTATTTTACCCATTTGCAATTCATTTTTTTGTATCCCAAAATTAATATTTTAACTCACAATGCCATCATTTATTTTTTCCGAATATGAGCATTATGCTTTGCTGTTTTCTTTTGTTCCTTTCTATTACCTGTTTACAAGGGGTCAACGTCGATGTTTATTTGTACCGAACGATTGTTTTCGTATTTTATAACTTTGTTGATACCGTTTTCGATTTCAGTTTTTGCTTTATCGGGCGGAATTGTTTTTTCGAGTTTTATGCGAATAATTAGTTGATAGTATTGTTGAATGCGGCTTATCAGGTGAAAATCGGGTCCTAGCACCCTACCTTTGAATGTTTTTCGAAGTTCGCTTCCGAGCTGTTTCGATGCGTTAATGGCTCTGTCGCGGTCTTTGTGTTTTATGGTAATGTTAATAAGCCGATACCAGGGTGGATATCGGAAAATTTTTCGTTCTTCGATGTAGGTATTGAAAAAGGCTTCGTAATTGTTTTCTTTTACCATGTGAATTACCGGGTGTTCGGGTTGCGATGTTTGGATAATCACTTTTCCGCGTTTGTTTTTTCGCCCCGAACGTCCACTAACCTGTGCCATAAGCTGAAAGGCGCGTTCGAACGACCGAAAATCGGGGTAGTTGAGTAAATTATCGGCATTTAGTATGCCTACTGTGCTAACATGGTCGAAATCGAGTCCTTTGGTTATCATTTGGGTGCCAACCAGTATCTGTGTTTTTTTGGTCGAGAAATTGTGTAATACTTTTTCGAAGCCGTATTTAGTTTTGGTGGCATCGTAATCGAGCCTGCCAACTGTTACATCGGGGAAAATGATTTTGAGTTCGTCTTCAACTTTTTCGGTACCAAAACCTTTGGTTTGTATGTCGGTTGAGTTGCAATCGGGGCAGGCCGTGGGCAAGTTGATGCTGTATCCGCAATAATGGCATTGCAGGTTGTTGAAATATTTGTGGTAGGTGAGGCTAACATCGCAATGTTTGCATTTGGGTATCCAACCACAGCTACGGCATTGTAGAAATGGTGAAAATCCTCGTCGATTTTGAAACAGAATAACCTGCTCGTTTTGAGACAGTGCAATTTCGATAGCCTCGAATAACAGCGGAGCAAAATGCGATTTCATTTGCTTGCGTTTGTAGGCGGTTTTGAGGTCGGCAATGATAATTTCGGGCAATTCTATGTTGCTGTGCCGTTTGTTAAGCTGAACATAGCCGTATTTGCGGGTTTTGGCATTGAAATACGACTCGAACGATGGGGTAGCGGTTCCCATCAGTACTTTTGCATGGTGCATGGTTGCCAGTACAACGGCAGCATCGCGGGCATTGTAGCGTGGAGCAGGGTCGAATTGCTTAAACGATGTTTCGTGCTCTTCGTCAACTATAATAAGTCCCAGGTTTTTAAAGGGGAGCAGCAGTGCCGAACGAGCTCCCAATACCAATTGGTATTTATTGCTTTCCGAATTTGAAAAGCCAAGCACTTTGTTCCAGATCTCAACGCGTTCTGAGTCGTTGAATTTCGAATGGTAAATGCCGGCTTTGTCGCCAAATACGGCTGTGAGGCGTTCGATTATCTGCGAGGTGAGTGCAATTTCGGGTAAGAGGTAAAGCACTTGTTTTCCTGCTTTCATTTGTTGCTGAATCATGCGGATGTATATCTCGGTTTTTCCGCTGGCCGTAATGCCGTGAAGCAGCACCACATCTTTATGAATGAAATTGCTGTGTATTTCGTTAAGTGCTTTTTCCTGGTAAGGGTTCAGTATGCTTATTTCTTTCGATTTTTCAATATCGGGCAAGCGTTCAATTTCAACATCAAAAACTTCGATGTAGCCTCTTTTTTGTAATTGTTTAAGGGTGCTTTCGCTGAATGTTGCGTTGCTGAGCAGCTCTTTTTTTGCCAGGGGTGCAGATTGTTGAGGGGCGTAAAAGCTGAGCTTGTTAAGCAAAAACATAAATAAGTCGAGTTGTTTTTTTGCTCTTTTTAGCTTTTCGAAAGCCGTTTTCATGGCTTCTTCGTTTTTCAACGAGGTGTTGATTCGAATATAAGGGACGGTTTTTGGTCGAACAGCTTTTTTGAGTTCTTCTTCAATAATAACAGCTCCTTTTTGCAATAACGATTTTATAAGTGGGTATGCATTAGCCCGTTTCGTAAGTGAATTGATTTGCTGTAAATTGGTTTTTTTCTGGAACGCGATAAACTGATATACGGTTTCTTCGGTGGGAGAGAGCTTATCGTTTTCAGTTTCGACCCATTCGTTGTTTATCGAAACTGCTGTTTGGCTGTCGAGTTTTAGCCCCGAAGGCAAAGCGGCTTTCATCACTTCGCCCTCGCTGCACATGTAATAGGTTGCTATCCATTTCCAAAACCGAAACTGAATGTCGCTTAATACCGGCGATTCGTCCAGAACTAATTCAATGGCTTTGGTTTCGTATTCGGGTTTGTTGGTGTGAATTTTTTTTACCAGCCCGGTATGTAATTTGCGTTGCCCAAATTGAACAATAACCCTTCCTCCAACTACAATTTTATCGTTGAATTGGGGTGGAATGCGGTAGGTGAATTCCTGCTTAACCGGTACAGGCAATAACACATCGGCAAATAAAACTGCATGTTGAGTCATGCCTCAAAAATAACACAAAGCCTGTTGCCTTCGAAAATTTTTCGAACAATAATTACCCCAGCAACTTTTCTCTTTTCTGAAGATTCATCATTCCACCCAGGAAAAACACTACCGAACCGACACCCAAAAAGATACGATTTTTACTAGTGAGCGATTGCCAAACCATTTCGCTTACATCGGAGGTTTGACCATAAGGATTGAAGAAAATATTCCAATAGCTGGTACTTAGTTCATCGGATAAAATGAGAAGAATTACCCCAAGTATAATAATTACTGCGGCAGTTGCATTGCCCGATTTCAATACAGTCGAAAGGTAAAAGGTGAGCATGCCCAGAAAAGCAAGCGGAAAGAAAACACTTACCGACATACTGAATACGTTGAACGAAACAAAGGCATACTTGAGCAACAGCGAAATGATTATTGTTAAAAGAAAAGTGATGCTATATATGAGTAACAAGCGCATAAGCCAAACCCTGTAGCGGTAGTCGGGAATACCAAAAATAATCTCAAGCGTACGTCCGTCTTTGTCGCTTTGTATGCCAAATGCCGATGGGTAAAAAAGCAAAAGGGCTCCGGTAAGCAATAAAGTGCTGTACACTCCGGCTTCTTCTACTTCCTGACCATTAAACAGGTTTACCCCAATTATGAAAAAGGTAATAGCAACGGCGCTAAGCAAAAAGTAGATAAACTTATTTCCGAAAATTATTTTCAGGTTGTACTTTACCATATTTGCGTTGGTAATAAACAGGGCAGACAGGTGCTGCATTATTGATTTATTTTTCGTTGTTGTGTTCATTTTCGTATTTTTTTCAATCTTTTGTGCTTAAAAACAAAAAGGGTGCAACGTTTTATTGGTTAAAATAGAACGTTGCTTTATCCTTTGTGTTTTTCTTAGTGCTCC
The DNA here is from genome assembly GCA_016930365.1 of Prolixibacteraceae bacterium. Taxonomy (GTDB): domain Bacteria; phylum Bacteroidota; class Bacteroidia; order Bacteroidales; family Prolixibacteraceae; genus Roseimarinus. The sequence continues at coordinate 33,830 of JAFGGY010000032.1, forward strand.
TTTGTTTTATAAATACTTATGCAAAGTTTTTTCTATTTTGCCCCCGATTGCAGCCACAAATATGCGTCTTCGAGGTTTGGTGTTACGTTAACAGCATTGCTAAGAGGCTTGTCTTTAGCTACAATACGTAAACGTACTTCGTTACCCTCCTGACGATGGTGTGCCACGTTAAACTTTTGAGTGTATTTCTCAAATTCGGTTCCGGGTATTAAAACTTCCCATACGTGTCCTTCGGCTTCGTCGGTCATGTGGCGTGGCGAGCCTACATATTGAACTGCTCCTTTACGTAACACAGCCAATTGGCTACACGAGCTGGCAATATCTTCAATAATGTGTGTCGAAAATATTACAATACGCTCGCGGCTGAGTTCAACCAGAAGGTTACGGAAACGGATGCGTTCGCGTGGGTCAAGACCTGCTGTAGGTTCGTCAACTACCAGCACACGTGGCAAGTGTAACAATACCTGTGCAATACCAACGCGTTGTTTCATACCACCCGAGAACGAACCAATTTTCTTGTCGCGGTTTTCCCACATGTGAACACTCTCGAGTACTTGTTGAACCCTTTTGTTTCGTGCTGTAGGATTGCTGATATTTTTCAGTGTGGCCTGGTATTGCAGGTAATCCCATGCCGACATGTTTTCGTACATACCAAAATCCTGAGGCAGGTAGCCAATAAGCCCTTGTAGTTCCTCTCGTTTTTCATCGGTATCAATATTATTGAACCAAACCTTTCCATAACTTTGGTTGTTGATGCCACAAATGGCTCGCATGAGGGTTGATTTACCGGCTCCATTGGGACCTAAAAGGCCATACATGCCTTGTCCAATCTCGAGTGAAACACCTTGTAGTGCTTTAAATGGGGTATTTCTTTTACCAATTACGGGTATTGAAAGCACCATTTGATATAACATTCGCAATAAGTTACTGCCCCGGCCTTTAAGGCGGTTAATGTTGATTTTTTCTTGATGTATTTTTTGAGAAACGGAGTCAACCATTAATGCGAAATAAAACAATACCAATACGATTGCGGGTAATCCAAAATGATTGGTTTGTAAGTATAGGTATGCCGTAATAATTACCGGGAATCCCCAATGCCAGATGTTGAATAACCAACGCGCAGGTTTTACTGCTATGTTTCGGGTAATACTGATTTTTTTCAGTATGAGCAATACATTTCGTGTTAGAAAGTAAATACCCAGCATGGCAAGTAGAATCCACCCGTTTTGCTTAAGGTAGAACATGACCATATATACAAGGTAGCCCAATACCGGAAGTTTCCAGGTTAGTTCACTCAGGTCTCGCCAGCTATGGTATACTTTTTCTTCGTTAAAGTCTTCACGTAACTTTTGTCCTCCCGTTAATTCGCGCGAGAAGCGTCCCGGGCGATCGTATATTTTAACCAGGTTTTGAATGCGTATCGTAATTGGTTCATCCTGAGGAATGATAGTTTCGTTGGCTTTTCGTAAACTGTTCATGATAAACCACACTGTGGCTGGTACAAGAGTGATAACCAGTATGGTACAAACTATTTGCCACAAGAAACTGTTCATTCCGAAATAAATAATAACGCCACCAATTACAAATGCAGCATATTGCAACAGTTTAAGCCACAGAGGTAGGCTTCTGAACCAATCGAGTGCAGTATGTAGTCCGGAATAAAAAGCCGGAATGAATACCAGTGTAAGTAAAGTACTAAAGGCTAAACCTCCAATTACGGTTAATGCAAACGGAGCACCAATAATACCTACGTATTCCGAGTTGCCCATAGCAAGAGGCAACATGGCTACAATGGTTGTAATAGCTGTAATCATTATCGGTCGAAGTCGGGCCAGGCCTGCCATAATTAGAGCACGCTCGCGACGATAGCCCCGCTTTTGTAGAATATTGTTATAATCGATAAGGATTATTCCGTTGTTTACTACAACCCCGAGCAAAATAATGAAACCCATAAGTGTGTTGGCCGATAGCAGCGAGTTGCCTGTAAGTATAAGCATTAGCAGCGAACCAATAGCGGCAAACGGAATTGAAAACATCATTACAAATGGTGTGGCAAACGATTCGAATACCGATGCCAGAATCATAAATATGAGCAGAAAAGCCATAGCTATAAGCGGGTAGTATGCTGAAAAATCATCTTCTACGTGAACAACTTCTACCGCAACACCCGAAGGCAATGGAATACCGGCTACCAGTTGATCAACTTCGGCACGGGCACTTTCCAGTAAATCTTTGTCGTCGGTTATTTCAGATTCAAAACTGTATGTGAGTTCGATTTGCTTATCGCGGTTCAATCGATTTATACGTGAAATACCCGAACTATAATAAATGCGTGAAATATCCTGAAGTTGGTAATTGCTTCCGTCGTCGCTTTGTATTTCAAGTTTTTCGAGGTCGTACATACGCATCGGTGTCAGTTCAGTTAAGGTGTCGGTACGGATTATAATCTCGTATTCCTGATCGCCTTGTTTAAAATTAAATCCCGATTCAACTTCTTTTCTGAACGATGATAATTCGTTCATAACACTCCTCATTGCGATGTTGTTACGACCGGTCATTTCGTTATCGAACTGTAAGTGCACTTCAGGCCTGTCAGATGCCATGTTGCTGCTCACACGTCCAATACCTTCTAATTCGCCAAGATAATATTCCATATCCTCAGCTACTCGCGTCATCATTTCGTAGTCCTGACCTTTAATAATTATCCGTTCTTGTTCCGAACCGATGCCTAACATTCGCTCCATACGAGCGGCCTGGTTCATTGCACCACCTCCGGCTCCGGATTGTTCGCTCGATGCCGATTGTTCAAAGTCAATCTCAGCATAGCGGTCGTAGTCGTCCATGATGCTGTAAATCGCATTTTTTACTGCGTTAAAATCACGATCGGCAATATCTTCATAATCATCTTTAAGCGTAACGGTTATTACAGCACTTTCTGCTTCAACCTGGCTCGAAATGTTATCCTGTTCGGCGAGATTTAGCAGCTCATCTTCCATGGAAACTACCAGTTTGTCGGTTTTTTCGAGTGTCGAACCCGAATCCATGGTAACGTAAATGCTAATTTGGTTGTTCTCTACCTCTTGCAACGATTGTGTATGGATGCTTAGGCTAATTAATACAGTAGCAAAAAACAGTACTAAACCACTAACAATAATTGCAACCGGGTTTCGAAGTGCTGTTTTTAAAAGCAATACATATACCTGAACCATACGGCTTCGAATCGATAATTTTTCGAAAGCAGCAATTTTTTTTCGTTTTTCGCTGTTTCGAAGTATCAGGTAAGTAAGCATAGGGATAAGCAGTAAGGCAACCAAAAACGAAATGAAAAGAGTACTTACAATAGATACTCCAATTTCGCGTCCAAATAATTGAACCGTAACATCACTGGTGAAAAAGAATGGTAAAAATACACAAATGGTGGTAAGTGTTGCTGCAAATACCGAACGCCATACCTCGGTTGTACCGTTAATTACGGCATCGCGCATAGTTTGGCCTTTGCCGGCCAGTCGGTATATGTTTTCGAGCACCACCACGCTGTTGTCAATCAACATTCCTATGGCCAGAGCCATACCTACTAACGTAAGGCTGTTTATCGATATTCCGAAACCGTAAAAGAAGTTGAAAGCAGCATATACCGATATAGGAATCGACAATGCCACAACGGTTACGAGCCTGATGTTGCGTAAAAAGTACCATAAAATAACCACGGCCAGTAAGCCACCAACTAAGGCTAATTGAATAATCTGGTCAATGTTTTTTTCCATTGTTTCGGCCGAGTCGCTTTGTATCAGTAATTGCACACCATAATCTTTCATTTGTTCGTTGAGTGTGGCAATAACTTCGCGTGTTTTGTGCGACAAGTCAATTAGGTTCACCGAATTGTTGTTTACAAGCGTTATTGATATTACATCTTTGCCATTCAAGCGGCTGTACGATTCTTCTTCCTTGGTTCCAAACGTAATCGATGAGATATCCTTTAACCGAATTCCCGAAGTCTCATCAACTACCACGTTGCCAATGTCTGAAACTGACTCAAATTCAGCCGATACGTTTACAAAGTAACGCGACGATGCTTCATATACATCGCCCACGTATGTGCGTTCGGTTTGACCTCCCTGTAGTAGTTGCTGGATACGTGATGGCGTTAAATTGTAAGCTTCGGCTATACCAGGTATTACTTCAATTTCAATCGATTTTTCGCGCCCACCATATACTGTTACCGATGCAATACCATCGATGTTTAGCAGTGGGTCGCTTATTTTTTCGTCTGTAATGTTCCGCAGCCGGTCAACACCTCCTTCACCCAGTACCTGCAAGGTCATAAACTGGTTCTCTGTTGAGCGAACATCAACATTATCAACTTCAACAGAAAATGTTTCGGGTATTTGAGCCGCTGCTTCTTTTACCTTTTCCTGAAGTTTAAGTTCAGCATATTTCAGGTTTACCCCCTGGTTGTAGGTTATTTCTATTGTTCCGTTGCGCCTTGAGGCCATCGATGTTATCTCTTCTACACCGTCCATTTGACCAATTGCGCCTTCGAGCGGAATAATAGCCTCTCGTTCCATGTATCCCGGGTTCACCTCGCTCGATGAATTTACCATTACCACCATCGAAGGTGTTTCTGGCACCGGGTACAGTTCCATAGGCAAGCGGTTGTACGAAATGACCCCAAGCAATACCATGGCAATAAATACCATGCTAATCAGTGTTTTACGTCGGATAATAAAATCCATATCTTTATCTTGTTACAATTATCATTAATAAAAACTATTTGGGCGGCCGGGCGGTATCCGGCTCCTATTCGTATGTTTCGTTGCCGGGTTTCGCTTGTCGTGGTGGTGGCTTCCGAAGGTCGCCCCACCACTCCGGCTTAACCTCGGCATCGTACCACACTCATATCCACCTCTTACCTGCCGCGCGTACGCCAACGCTTGTCGCATTGATGCTTCGGTCGTAATCCCTCAGATTAAATTCCAATTATTCTCAGTGAGATTATCGTACCTTTTATACAATTTTATGTACCCGGCCATGCTAATTGAAATTACTTTAAATTGCATCAATTGGTCGGTTCATTTTATCAAACTTTTTTTATCCGGGAAGTTTGTTTAAAAAACTCCCCGGAACTAGTAATATTTATCCCCTGTAAAGTGGGAGAGAGGCTTTCATTTAGTCTTCATCCTCAGTTCTCAGCATTTTACCCTTACCCGACAATACGTCGTACACACAAGGTATAACAACCAAACTGAGTAATGTTGAGGTTACCAATCCACCAACCACTGCCCAAGCCATAGGAGAGCGCAAATCGGCACTTTCGCCAAAGCCAAAAGTTAATGGTACCATAGCTAAAATAGTAGTTAAGCTGGTCATTACAATTGGACGTATTCGCTGAAGCCCTCCTTCAATTATTGCATCGCGCTTGGCCATGCCACTTCGTCTCAGTTGATTTATTTTGTCAACCAGGATAATCGAGTTGTTTACAGCGATACCGGCCAGCATAATCATACCAATATATGCCATAACGTTTAATGGGCGTCCAAGTATGTAAAAAGTTACCAGTGCTCCAACCATAGCAAGTGGTATTGTAAGCAGAATGGTGAATGGGTGTACCAGCGATTCGAACTGTGAGGCCATAACCATGTAAACCAGTATCACCGACAGAATCAGGGCAAATGTAAGCCCCTTCATCGACTCTTTACGTTGTAGTTCCTGCCCGGCCATTTCAATACGATAGCCTACTGGCAACGGCACTATATCTAGTTTTTCGCCCAGCGCTTTCACTACGTGGTCGAATGTAACATTATCGTCAACATAAGCACTTACCTTACCTACACGATTTTGATTGCTACGGTGTATTTCGCGTGGCAGTTGTTCTTCGGTAATAATTGCTACGTCCGACAAACGATAGCTAACGTCGCCGCTGGTAATCTCAAAGTTTTCGAGATCGTTAATGTTTACTTTTGGCTGCCTGATGGTGATGTCGCGCATTTCGCCCTCGGTTTCGTATTGTCCGGCTTCAACGCCTTCGAGCCGGCTTTGCAACTGGCTAACCACGGTTTCAATTGTTAAACCAAAATATCCGGCCTGTACCCGATCGATGATGATATCAATTTCGGGTGCCCCGTTTTCAACCGAGCTTTCGACATTGTAAAGCCCGGCTTGCTGCATGGTTATTTCTTTTATTTTTTCGGTTAAATCGTTTATTTCTTCGAGCTCGTCTCCAATAATTTCAATAACCAATGGAGGTTCATCGTTACCCATCGACGATTGCAGACTTCCTTCTTCCTGAACAAAACTAAATTGAATGTCAGGATTATTATCCATTATATCGCTAAAGTTTTGTTCAATCTGGCTGAAGCGTTCTGCCCCCTGGCTCGTTAGCGCAAGGTACATAAGTGCCATGTTTTCGCTTTTAAGGGCCGAACCACTGGCGCTTGAACTTACTTCACCAACCTGGGTGTAAATCGATTCAATATCGTCGGGCATGGTGTTTAGTACCATGTTGCGTACGTTTTCCAAAGCCTTGTTGGTACGTTGCAATAAAGTACCTTCGGGCATTTTTAATTCGATGGTGATATTGTTCGACGACGATTGAGGCATGAATTCACTTCCGATAATCGGTACAAGCATCACTGTTCCTCCAATCATTAACGCCGAGATGAATATAACCAACCATTTGTAGTTTAATGCTTTTGCCAAAAATCCTGAATACCAATTCATTTTTATGGTTTTCACTGGTTTCGAGATTTTCTTACCCATAATAGAGGTTATCAGCACAGGTATTACCAGCATGGCTACTACCAACGACGATAACAGCGAGAAAGCAACTGTCCACGACATGTCTTTAAACAGTTCGCCTGATGCACCTTGCATGTAAACAATGGGCAAGAATACCACAATGGTTGTGAGGGTTGATGCTGTAATTGCACCACCTACCTCGGCTGCACCATCAATGGCAGCTTTAAAAACATTCTTACCCCGTTCGAGATGTCTTGAAATGTTTTCCATTACGATAATGGCATTGTCAACCAACATACCGGCTCCAAGTGCTAAACCACCAAGGGTCATAACGTTGAGTGTTAGTCCTTTGAAGTACATTAACACAAAAGTGGCAATAATCGAAATGGGAATGGCAATACTAATAACCAGAGTAGTATTTAGTTTGCGAAGGAATAAAAACAATACAGCAACGGCCAGTAAAATACCAAAAAGTGCCGATTGTTTTACTTCGTTGATGGCATCGTTGATAAAGGTTCCCTGGTTTTTCACTACGGTAAAATTGTACCCGGGTAATGCCTTCGATATGGTTATAAGAGCTTCATTCAGGTTTTCAACCACTTTTACGGTATTGTAGCGTGGTTCTTTATAAATTGAAAGGCCTATGCATTGTTTATTGTTTAAATAAACCATGGTTTCGGGCGTTTTATTCTGAACCTTAATTTCGGCTACGTCCGATAAATAAACAGGTACAGTTGAACTGCCTGAAGATGTGCTGGTTGATTGAGAACTGGTTTCAGAAGCGGTGGCTTCGCGTGTGCCGATAATAATACGTGCAAGATCGGCAGGGGTGCTAATCATACTAACCCCTTTCACACTGTAGTTTAACCCATTTTCTTCGATGCTACCACCCGATACGTTGGTGTTGTAGCTTTCAATTTTCTGGCTTAAATCAGAGGCTGTAATACCATATGCTTCGAGTAGATAAGGATTGGTTTCGATAAGTACTTCGGCTACTTCTTCACCGGCAAGTTGTACATCGGCCACACCTTCGAGCCTGATAAGTTCATTACGGATGTAGTTTTCAGCTACTTTCCGAACTTCGTCGAGATTCAGCAGATTTTCATTTTCAAGAGCTACCACCATCACAGGCGAAGAATTAGGGTCGTATTGGCTTATGTCGATGGCATCGATATCGCTGCCTTGCGAGTAACTCGACATGGCTTTTTGCAGTTCGAGAAATGCCTCGTCCATATCTTTTCCCCATGCGTATTCAACCGTTATGGTAGCTTTGCCTACACTGGTAACCGATGTTACGTTTACAACATCACTTTGGCGAATGGCCTGCGATTCGATGTTGCGTACGTACATATTCTCGATTTCGTCAGGAGGGCGATTGCCGGCTTCCATTTCGATATACAGACGTGGGTTATTTAATTCCGGAAACAGGTCAACTCCCAGTTTTGTGAGCGATATGTAGCCCGTTAAAAGAATGGCCAGTACCATCATTAGTACTGTAACCGGGTAGTTAACCGAAAATTGTGTTATTTTCCTCATAACAATTATCGTTGAACTTTAACTTTTGTGCGATTCGAAAGCATCTCATAACCTTCGATAACTAATTTTTCTCCTACTTCTAAGCCGCTTACTATTTCCACTTCGTTGTCGGTTTCGATACCTGTGCTTATTGGTTTTTCAACAGCTGTGTTGCGATCAATTACATACACTACCTGTCCGCGGCGTTTACGTTGAATCAGTTCGCGATCGATAACAATAACACTATCGCGACGTTCAACAATAATATCGGCTTTTACAAACATACCGGGGCGCATCTTTAACTCGGGGTTATCGATTTCTAAAACGCCTTTAAAAGTACGGGTAGCTTCGTCGATAGCCGGCGAAAGCTCGGTAATTGTGGCAAGTAGTGTGTCGTTTTTCAGGTTGTAGTTTGTTACAAAAGCATCCTGTCCGGCTTCAATGGTTGAAATAAATTTTTCGGGAAAGCTGGCTTCCATAATCAACGAACTGTAGTCCATAATTTTTGCAACAACAGTACCCGATGAAACTTTTACGCCCGGAGTAAAATAAGGAAGGTCAACAATTACGCCGTTAAATGGAGCTTTTACTTCTAATTTTCCGATTTGAATCTGAGAATTCTCAAAGTCGAGTTTAGCGTTTATGTAGCTGAGTTCCGATGTTTGCAAATCGCGTTGAGTAACGCCGCCTTTATCGTAAAGCGATTGTTGTTTTTCGTATTCCTGGCGAGCATTTTCAAGATCAAGTTTCGATGATTCTATGCGTACACTCAATTCGTATTCTTTATTTTCGAGTTTTACAATTGTTTCGCCTTTTTGAATTTGGTCGCCCATTTTATAGGGTTTTCCTGTTCTCGGATTTATTGAAAGCTTGTATTTCCCTTCTGATTCGGTTGATAGTTCAATACTTCCTTCGGGAATAACGGTTCCATTTACGGTTAGTGTGTTGTAAATTGACTTTTTCGCTACGTCGATAACACGAACCGGAACACTAACATCGGCACTTTGTGTGCCTTGTTGGTTTTGGCAACTGCTTAGAATTGCCAGTGATACAATTAATATAACGGTGAGCTTTTTCATATTGTTAAAATTATTTATTTTCATATTATTAAAGTTATTTATTTCCAAAGGTATTGATTTGAACCTGTATGTATCTTAACATTTTATGGTTATAATAAATTCTTATATCGGATTTTTTCAAACTGAATATGATTCTCTTAATCAAGAACCGGCTTATTATTTTCAAAATCCCATAAGGTTTGATTCTTTAATTGTAACAGCCCTAATTTATAATTTATACGTGCTGTTGTTAATGAATGCTTCTGTTGCGTTAGCTGATCAGAATATTGTTTCAAGTCCATACTTGTTAGGTCACCGTTTTCGTATTTTAATAGGTTCAAGTCATAGGTTTTTTGGGCATTTTCAAGGCTTTTCTCTGCAATTTCAATTTGAAAAACTAAGTTTTTCAGGCTTCGAAAGGATTGACGAATTTCAATTTCAATTGATTTTTTTTCTTCTTCATAATTTATTTCGGAAGATTTAAGGTTGTTTTCTGCAATTTTAATTCTGGATTTTCTCGCGCCCCAATCCCAAATTGGAAGATTTAAACTAAGCCCAACGGTTTCATTATCCGTGGGGGTATCGTATAAAAGATTTATTTCTTCGTTTATCCCTTGAAGTCCAACAGAAAATTCAAGAGAACCACTAATTTTATCATTATCTTTAACTGACAATAAGTTCATTCTTGATTCTTCGAGGGTTATTTCATTTTGGCGAAGCTCCATTCGTTTTTGAAGTCCATATTCAATCGCATCTTCTAGTTCTATATCAATAGTCTTAACATCGATATTTGTAACAATTGCAATGTCTTCGTCTAAATCTAAACCAATGGTTTGCTTTAGTTGGTCTTTCGAATTCTCAAGCGATACCTCACTGTCGTTAACCGAAGATCTGGCATTTTGAAGGTTTAGTTCGGCTTGCCATAATTCTTCTTCAGCCGAAAGTCCTGCTTCTACTTTGTTTTTTATAATCTCATACGATTTTTGTTGGTTTTCAAGCTCTTCTTTTGCCGTTATTAAGCTTTGTTCGGCAGAATAAAGACTATAAAAGGACTGACTTACATTATATTCAAGCGACAACTTGGTTATCGAATATTGAAGTTGGGTATTTTCAAGATCTAACTCAGCTTGTTTCAGCCCCATTTTATTGGCATTGTATTTTTTTAAAAGAGGTTGGCTTATACTAAGTTGTAAGTTATTACTAAAACTATTTACAAAGTTATTTTCTCTTGTCAAATTTCGCTCAAATCCAAAACGGTTGCTTAAGGTTACTGTACCATCGGTTGCCGTAATTGGCTGGCTCACATTAAAAGAACCAAATGATGATAAGCTCTCACTATCAATATACCCTCCTGCCAATTGCTGAAAACCACGACCTTTGTTATATGTTAAGGGTTCAATAGATAGGCTAAAGCGAGACTTAAGTTGTGCCTTAGTCAAGTTGACATTTTCAAGTTGATTTTCCAACGAAATTTTCTGACTTATCATATTTGGGCTACTCTCGTAAGCGATTTCAAGTGTTCGCTCGAGTGTAAGCATTAATTGAGCATTAGCTGGTTTAGCCCACACAATTGGCATTAATGCCAGTAATAATAGTAAATTTTTAGTTTTCATGGTATTCTACTTTTTATAGATGAGACAAGGAGCTTGCTCGTTGTTATACGTTCTTGTCTCTTTCGGTATTTGTTTATTTTTATTTTTCGTTAATTTAAATTTATAGGCTTTTTAAGGTTTATTGGCCACCCATTTTACAGCATCGGCTACAACCCTGTCGGTACCACCGCCATTGCTAAGTACCACCTTTGCTGTATCCGACGAAGATATATAGAATGAACCCAGAGAGTTCCAACCATCTACAAAATCTTCAACCAGAATATTCACTTCATCCACTCCGTCGCTGTGGTGAACCTTGTAGTTGTATTGTCCGGTTGGCCCAGCTTGCATATTTCGTGGACCGCCACCGCCACCGCCACGTGGGCCGCCGCCGCCAAAACCACCTCCGCCAAAACGGCGTTCTTCGTTCAGGTAAACAAATAACTCATAATATGAATCGTTCGGTAGTATTGTTTGCCAGGTGGCTGTTTTTTTGCCATCGCCACCACGAATTATCATGGCCGAATGCTCGATTACTCCATAATGGTCGGCATTGGCTACCAAACTCCAGGTTGTGGGTGGCAGTCCATAACTTTCGGCAGCGAAACGGCTGTTGCTATCGTCGGTTTTACGGCTTTCAACAAATTTGCGTAAAGGATTATTGAGTGAAGGATCTTGTGTTATGAAGCCATTGTCAATATTGTCAATTACAATTCCATCTTCACCCGATGGGTCAACCGGTGTATCAACAATTTTTACATATTCTACTGCATCAATGTTGCTATTTTCTTCTACCCTTAGGCCAAATTCCATGTAGCTTGCCGGTATGTTTTCCGATAGCATGGTGTTGAAAATAATTGACCGGGGTGATTCGGTTAAAACCATTTGGATTTCTTGAGTTTGATTGCCTTCTATGAGGTAAATTTTTTCGATAGGTTCATCTGCCTGACCCCCTCCCATGAAACCTCCACGACCACCAAAACCACCTCCACCACCGGTTTGGAAGGTGAATTTAACCAAGCCAGCCGCTTCGTTGTAATTCGAAACTTTGGTACGTAAAACATACACGGCCTGTGCATCATCTACAGTTTCATAAGCTTCGAAATTTCCGAGCCCAAAAGCCGGTAAACTGGTTGTATTATACCAATCAGTAATAAAGTTGCCCGGATCGATATCAAATTCATCGGAAAGAGTCTGGCTAAGCTCTTTAAATTTAATCTCACGATAACTATTGTCGTACAAATAATCGAGCATAAACTGGTCGAAATTTGTGTTGTTAATTTGTTTCTCCATCCAGGTTAATAAGTATGAACCTTTGGCTTTTAGAACCCTGTTGATTTCTTGTTGATCGTCTTCTTCGGCAATGATTTGCTTCAAGCTTTTCTCTTTCAACATCATGCTGGCCAATTCGTTGTCGCCAAGTCCGTTCATTTGAGACATAAACATTGTACGCATGTCATCTGAGCCTTGCATCAGGTAGCTTTCGAAAGCATAATTTAATACCGGGCATTCTTCGGAAGTTATGTAATTAACAAAATAATAGTAGTTGGCAAATATGTTGTAGGGATTCGACTGGTTTTGTGCTTGTCCTCTGCCAAAGCTAAATCCTCCACTTTCATCAGAAAATATTCCACGTATGAAGGTTGAAAAAATCTGTACTTGTATATCTTTTTTTGTTAGTCCTTGATTGCTACGCTGGTTCATACGT